>JAAKFP010000129.1 GCA_011065005.1 Chlamydiota bacterium
ACAATATAAGCGAACGGTGTCGTTATGTCCTTTATTTTTTATTTGATAAAACATTTTTTCTGATTTTCTCCCTAGAGGAAAAGGAAGAATTTACTAGGACTCCCTAGGGAGTCCGAATTGCTGCTCAAACCCTCTTCAGGTTGCGAATAAAGTGATATTCAGGCATAGTAACGTGTCAGCGATGACTCAATTGCAGGTAAACAAATGAAATTACTACTTTCCAAGCCCAGAGGATTTTGTGCCGGAGTCGAACGGGCCATTGAAACCGTAGAAAAAGCCCTGGAACTTTGGGGCGCTCCCATCTATGTAAAACATGAAATCGTCCATAACAAACATGTCGTTGATGCCCTCAAAGCCAAAGGCGCTATCTTCATAGAAGACCTTGATGACGTTCCCATCGGAGCAAGACTAATCTACTCAGCGCATGGTGTTTCACCAGCAGTTAGAGGCCAAGCGAAGTCCAGAAATCTCATTGAAATCGACGCTACCTGCGGCCTCGTCACCCGTGTACATTCCGCAGTAAAACGCTTTGCTTCTCACGGCTATAGAGTGATCCTAATCGGACACAAAAACCACGTGGAAATTATCGGCACCGCCGGAGAGGCTCCCGAGATGACCCTCATCGTTGAATCTGTTGAAGATGTCAAAAACTTAACATTTCCTAAAGACGAAAACCTCTTCTATATTACACAAACAACGCTAAGTTTAGATGACGTTAGGGAAATCACCGATGCTCTCATTGAAAAATATCCTGACATTAGAACCCTGCCCAGCTCTTCCATTTGTTACGCAACAACCAACAGGCAAATGGCACTGCGAGAGATCACCGATGACACAGACCTGGTTTTAGTCGTTGGCGACCCTCAAAGCTCAAACTCCAACCGCCTCAGCGAGCTTGCTTCTAAACGTGGGATTGCCTCCTATCTCATAAATGACGAAAGCGAAATCGATCCCCAATGGTTAAAAGGTGTCAACACAATAGGCCTGACTGCCGGCGCTTCTACACCCGAAGCCATTGTACAAAAATGCATTCAACGGCTCATTGAGCTTGGTGTCAAAGAGGTCGAAGATGTGGTGTTTACCACAGAAGATGTTGTCTTTCAATTGCCCAAACCAATCATCATAGGCAGCCGAAAATAACCGTTTCGCCCATTTAGTTAACTGCAAATAATACGCGAAGATTTTTAACCGCGAAGATCGCGAAGGAAGCGAAGAATACGCGAAGATATTCTATTGATGTAGAACAAGGAAAAGCTGGTCAAAGATGGTATCAAACGATTCGTTCAGACCAAACATTGCTAATTAATAAGAGTCTTCGCGTATTCTTCGCTTCCTTCGCGATCTTCGCGTTTAAAAATCTGACTTTTTTCACTTTTTTCCTTCCTCATTTGGGAAAGATGTGGTATAATATAAGTGTAAAACAGGAAGACTGGAAGTGAAGAAATCGAATCGAGACACATATAGAGGCCATAATAAGACAAATATAACATCCCGGAAATTTTGTGATATCCTGCCCCAAGTTTTGTCGCAAATCAATCGGTCTCATGGGAATAGATCCGATCTTATTTTAGCTGTTTGGCCTCAAGTCGTAGGCCCAAAAATTTCAAATTTTACCCAGGCCGTGTCCTTCACCGACGGCATTTTAGTAGTTGTAGTTAAGAACTCAACGCTCCTCAGTCTGTTAGTACAAAATGACAAATCAAAGATTCTGAACGCATTACGAAGTAAATTTCCTAAGGTGGAGGTTAGAGATATAGTCTTCCGACACGGTTAGTTGTGATTTTTGATCAGGCCTTTTTGCCTGTTCATTCACGAGATTATTTAGAAAAAATTGAATCAAAACCCTTAATTGGATAGTCGCATGACGAATGAAACAGTAGAGCCAAAAGAAACCAAGGTTAAAAAGCAATACGATGCAAGCGCAATAACTGTGCTTGAAGGGTTGCAAGCTGTACGGGAACGACCTGGAATGTATATCGGCGATACCTCTAGCTCTGGGCTCCACCAACTCGTCTATGAGGTGATTGACAACTCTATCGATGAAGCTATGGCAGGCGAATGCTCTGCCATACATGTGATCCTCCAAAAAGATGGATCTGTCTCCGTCGAAGACAATGGTCGAGGTATTCCCATCGAAAAACATACAAAGGAATCTGTGAAACAGGGACGCGATGTTACTGCTCTCGAAGTCGTCATGACCACACTTCACGCAGGGGGAAAATTCGATAAAGACAGCTACAAAGTTTCTGGAGGACTCCATGGGGTGGGGATTTCCTGTGTATGTGCTCTTTCGGAAAAAATGATTGTCCACGTTTTTAAAGAGGGCAAGATTTATGAGATGGAATTTGCCTGTGGGAAGGTGACACAACCCCTCACAGTTTCTGGCGATACCACGAAGAGAGGAACGAAGGTCACCTTTTGGCCGGACTCTACGATCATGAACAAAACCGTTTTTGATTATGACATTTTAGCGAAAAGATTGCGTGAACTCGCTTTCCTAAACAAGGGAATCAATATCTTTTTCCATGATGAGCGCCATGATGATAAAGACGACGTCAACTTTCGGTACGATGGTGGGCTTATCTCTTTCGTTTCCTATCTTAATGAGAACAAAAACACACTCTTCCCCAATCCCATATATTTTAGTGGAAGCAAGCCCGGAGACGATGGGGACGTAGACTTTGAGGTCGCTCTTCAATGGAATGACGGGTACAACGAAACGATCTATTCCTTTGTCAACAACATTGCTACCCACCACGGAGGAACGCATCTTACGGGCTTTTCAACTGCGCTGACTCGTGTCCTAAACAATTACATCAAAAGCCATAAGCTCCTCAAATCCGAAAAGGTGGGCACCTCTGGCGAAGATATGCGAGAGGGGTTAACCGCCGTTATTTCAACAAAAGTTATCAATCCCCAGTTTGAAGGGCAAACCAAGCAACGCCTCGGCAACAGCGACGTTGGTTCTGTGGTGCAACAGATTACAGGGGAAGAACTCAACATCTTCCTCGAGGAAAATCCCGCAATTGCGAAAACAATAGTGGATAAAGCGATACTAGCAGCAAAAGCTCGTGAAGCTGCAAGAAAAGCTCGGGAGCTGACCCATAGGAAGTCCGCACTTGATAGTGCTAGATTACCTGGTAAATTAACCGACTGCCAAGAGAGAAACCCCGAGTTTTGCGAGTTATTCATCGTTGAGGGGGATTCAGCAGGAGGGTCAGCAAAGTCTGGTCGAGATCGTCGTTTCCAAGCCATTCTTCCCATCAGAGGAAAAATTCTCAATGTAGAAAAAGCCCGACTGGAAAAGGTTCTTCAGAACCAAGAAGTGGGTATAATGATTTCTGCATTGGGGTGTGGTATCGGCACGGAAGGCTTCAACCTAAAAAAATTGCGCTACCATAAGGTCATTATTATGACCGACGCCGACGTTGACGGATCACACATCCGAACTTTGCTGCTTACCTTCTTTTACAGGCATATGCTTGCTCTTGTAGAAAATAACTTCATCTACATTGCACAACCACCGCTCTATCGGATCACTCGAAAGAAAAAAAGCCAATACATCCACTCCGAAAATGAGATGGATGAATACCTCCTCAAGTTCGGTATCAGCGATGTTTCCATCAAACTGCAAGGGCGAGAGGAACCTTTACCACATGAGGAAATGGATACCCTCCTTCATGCCATCCTTGATGTTGAATCTTTCATCACGAAAATCGAGCGGAAGGGAATCAGTTTCAAAGAATTTATGTCCTCGAAAAATGAGGAAGAGAAGCTGCCGCGATACAGGATCGAGCTTGTCGATGGTCATAAATTTGCCTACTCAGTGGATGAGTTCGAAGCTCTTAAAGAAGAGGATGAAGCCTTGCAGAGGAAAAGACATGAAGAAAAAATCGCCTCGATACCGGAAACGGAAATCACTCCGGAAATGAGAACATTCTGTGCTAAGCGGTTACATTTTCTTGAACTGTTTGAAGAGGAGACTCTGCAATCTTTGCTCGAGAAACTGAGAGCCTTTGACTTTTCTTTCAATCAATATAATACTCCCGACGGTCCCTTGCTTGAAATCATCGAGGAAAACAGTAACGTTACCCAGTGCCATACCCTTCGGGAAGTCGTCGAATTTGTGCGAGAAAATGGGCGCAAAGGATTAGAAATACAAAGGTATAAAGGACTTGGTGAGATGAATGCGGACCAGCTGTGGGAGACAACAATGGATCCCGAAAAAAGGACTTTGCTGAGAGTTACACTTCCCGATGCTGTTGCCGCCGACCATATTTTCACAAAATTAATGGGTGAAGAGGTGCCGCCGAGGAGGGCATTTATTGAACAGCACGCCCTTTATGTAAAAGACTTAGATGTATAAGGAGTTTGAATGACCTACACAGAAAACGATACAATCGTTGATCGCAATGTTGAAGATGAAATGAAGGATAGCTACTTACGCTATTCCATGTCTGTTATCATTTCTCGCGCCCTTCCCGATGTCCGCGATGGACTCAAACCTTCACAAAGGCGCATACTATATGCCATGCGCCAACTGAGCCTAAGCCCGGGGGGGAAACACCGAAAGTGCGCAAAAATCTCAGGTGACACCTCCGGGGACTACCATCCTCACGGAGAACAAGTGATCTATCCCACTCTCGTGAGAATGGCCCAGAAATGGGTAATGCGCTATCCACTTGTCAATGGGCAGGGAAACTTCGGCTCTGTTGATGGAGACCCTCCAGCCGCTATGCGTTATACTGAAGCGAGGCTCACTCAAGCTTCTATGCAATTGATGGAAGACCTGGATAAGAATACCGTCGACCTCATTCCAAACTACGATGAAACAAAAAAAGAACCCACAGTTTTCCCCGCGAAGTTTCCGAACCTATTGTGCAACGGTTCCTCCGGCATTGCTGTCGGTATGGCGACAAATATCCCTCCACACAATCTCAATGAATTGATCAATGCGACACGTCTCATCATCGATGATCCGGAAGTCTCTATCGTGGAGATCATGAAAGTGCTCCCCGGTCCCGATTTTCCAAGTGGTGGCGTGATCTGTGGTCAGAGAGGAATCAAAGAAGCCTATCACACAGGCCGCGGAAAAGTGATCTTGCGGGGAGTGATCAGAGTTGAAGAGAACAAGAAACATCCTGGAAGGGAAAATTTAGTTGTTGATGAGATTCCTTACAATGTGAATAAGTCCCGACTCATTGAACATATCGCGGATCTGGTCACCAACAAAAACATTACCGGAATTTCCGATTTACGAGATGAGTCCGACAAAGACGGAATGCGTATTGTTTTCGAACTAAAGAGAGGTGAAATTCCGGATGTAATCATCAATCAGCTTTACAAATTTAGCGATCTTCAGGTGACCTTCGGGTGCAACATGTTGGCCCTGGATAAGGGGCTGCCTCGAACCATGAACATCAAACAGTTCATTGAAGCTTGGGTAGAGCATCGCATAGAAGTAGTTAGACGGCGTACTCAGTTTGAACTTAACAAAGCAGAAGCACGCGTCCACGTCCTCGAGGGCTATCTCAAAGCAATTGATAACCTTGATGAAATCGTTCGCCTGATTCGGAAAAGTAGCCATCGTGATGAGGCTAGAGAAGAATTGCTGATCCGTTTTGATTTTACTGTTCGCCAAGCTAACGCTGTCCTGGAACTCAGACTTTATCAACTTACAGGACTCGAAAGAGAGAAAATCGCAAACGAATATCAGGAACTGCTGAAAAAGATCGAGCACTATAAAGCAGTTTTGGCTAACGAGTCCATGGTTCACGATATCATCAAAGGGGAGCTCGATGAGATTCAAAAAATCCATAAATCCGAGAGGAAGACAGGGATCGTTGCTGCCGAAGGCGAAATGGACATCGAAGACCTGATCGCAAATGAACCCGTTATCATCACGATTTCTGAAGACGATTACATCAAAAGGATGCCTGTAGATACCTTCCGAGAACAGAGAAGGGGAGGGGTCGGAGTCGCGGGCTTCCATCTGAGGAAGGAAGATGATATCCCCAAAGGCCTCTATGTGGCAGATACCCACGACTATCTTTTAATATTTACTTCTAAAGGAAGGTGCTATTGGCTTAAAGTGTGGCAGATCCCGGAAACGGGTAGAAGATCCAAAGGAAAGCCGCTTATCAATCTTCTTGAGGATATCCGTGCTGATGAAAAGATTGCCACCATACTGCGAACCCCTTCATTCGAAGGTGATGCGTGCATTTTTATGGCTACTCAAAAAGGGATTGTTAAGAAAACTTTGTTAAACGCTTTTAGCAATCCCCGTCGCAATGGGATATGGGCTCTGGATATTATCGAGGATGATGAACTCAATGCTGTGCGTTTAGTAGAAAAAGGGCAGCAGGTGATGCTATTTACAAGAAATGGCATGGCTGTACGTTTCGATGAAAGCAATGTCAGACCTATGGGAAGGATGGCCCGAGGCGTGAAAGGGGTCACCCTGAAAGGGGAAGATGACCGCGTAGTGAGCTGTGAGATTGTACAAGGTGATGAATCTGTCTTAATCGTTTGCGAAAAAGGATATGGCAAACGATCACATGTAGAAGAATTCCGTCAGACAAAAAGAGGAGGCGTGGGAGTCCGTGCCATCATCACAAGCGAGCGGAATGGTAAAACTGTAGCTGCAACCCGTGTTGATGACGAGGATGGAATACTCATGATGTCTTCCTTAGGTCAGACAGTACGCATCAACATGAAAGATTGTCGGGTAATGGGTCGAAGCACTCAAGGGGTAAGGTTGGCAAACCTACGTGATGGGGACTACATTGTCGCCGTTCAAAAAGTTGAGGGCGCTGAGGAGGAAGATGAGGAAGAGAATGGAGAAGAGATCTCTCAAGAGGAACCAAATTCTGTGGAATAATTGAGACAGATAGTGGGCGATTATTTTACCACAGAGATCACGGAGAACACAGAGCATAATAAAGTCTGTCAATTCTTTTTGAGAACAACTTTTCGAATGGATTTAGTTTTTTTTCTAACTCTCTGTGATCTCTGACTCGACTTTCGACATTTGGATTCAGCCTGAAAGGCTGAAAGTGCAACAGCCCAGGGCAACGCCCTGGGAAAGATTTGAAATAGATCCGGCAGCCTGTAGGGCTGCCAGGTTCAAACCAGAACA
>JAAKFP010000013.1 GCA_011065005.1 Chlamydiota bacterium
TTTTATAAGAAAAAAGGTAGGTAATACAAAAAAATCCTGAAAAACTTTTTATATAGTCCTGAATGTAAGTTGTTTAGTATGTAAAATTAAAGATTCGAAAAAAATATCTTGTAAACTCCCGCTGGGGCAACGCCCTAGGAAAGATTGATAACAAATAGCAGCCTGAAGGGCTGCCCGATAATTAGGGCTATTGGAAGAAAAAGGAAAAAATGGTATAATAAGTAATTAGAAGAGAGCAGGTTAGGGTTTTTGCAAGTTCTACTCAGTCTCCTTTCGACGCAAAACAGGTGGGGTACGGTACTCATGAATTCTCTAAATTCTAAAAAAGCACAGAAAGTGGCCAATCTTCTCCGTTCAGCAGTCTTGGATTTGCTGGCGAAAGCGGCAGTTTTTCTTACTTATCCCATTAGCCAAACGTGGTTTGACCCCAAAAAAGAGAACATCCATTCTGACCAAACACCGATATTACTTGTCCACGGATACCTTAATAGCAGTTCAGCCTGGACATACTTTCGGTATCGATTAAAGCATGCTGACATAAAAAATGTTTTCACCATCAACTTAGGAAATCCACTCCTTTCCATTGAGGTGTATGCCCGTAGAGTGGATAGGAGAGTAAAGGAAATTCAAGAGCTGACAGGTCGTTCTGACATTCGATTGATTGGACATTCGATGGGAGGTATTGTCAGTTCCTATTACGCAATTCATTTAGCTCCAAAGAATTCTGTGAAGTCCATCACCACATTAGGGTCACCCTTCAATGGAACGAAGATGGCTGTGATCGCTCCTGGAAAGTCTCCAAAACAGATGAAATATATGTCCTCGTTTATACAGGATCTGAAGCAAAAGATCGAGGAGAGCGAAATTTCTTATTATCACATTGGCAGCGATGTCGATTTGATCGTTCGCCCCCCTTCCTCATCGATCATCGAGAAGAATAAGTTTACCAGATTCGATAACCTTGGCCATGTCTCTCTTCTCTTTTCCGATCGCGTCATTCGTCATTGCGTCGCAGAACTTAAAGAGGCTTAGGTCCCCTCTTCCCTATAACACTTTTTTTTGATAGGATGCGGTAAAAGGTTGGATGTCAGATGCCTGAATTTTCTTTTGAGATCGATTTTACTGCACTCCTGATTTTATTCCTCTTCACAGGTGTGATGCTATTGATTTGGCGTTGGAATCAATTTTTTCTGCCGCCGCACATCAAATTTTCCAACGTCACAGGCCTCAAAAGAGAGAAAAGAAATTGGAAGGAGCGGTATGAGAAGGTTCCCTACTATTTGATGTTCTCAGCTCTTGTTTTATTTTCTTTGGCCTTTATCGATCCCCATTTCTATATCCGAAAAGAGGTCGAAGAAAGAGAGCCGCCCACCATCAAACAGGTGAGTATTCCTACCGAAGGAATAGCTATCTACCTTGTTTTGGATCAGTCGAGTTCAATGGGACAAAAGGTGAAAGCGTTTTCTCCGGGGGGAAGAAGGATCTCGTTAACAAAAATGGATCTTCTCAAGCAGGTAACCCATGAATTTGTGAAGGGCAATCCTAGCTTAGGATTAAGTGGCAGGCCGAATGATCTGATTGGGCTGATATCTTTTGCTAGGGGGGCACAGATTCTATCTCCTTTGACCCTGGATCACGAGGCTATTCTCGATCAGCTAAACAGATTAGGGTATACAGAAGATCGCGAAAAGGATGGAACCTCTATAGGGTATGCTATTTTTAAAAGTGTAAATCTTATTGCGGCAACGCGACACTATGCTGAGGAGTTGTCTGGTGAGGGTAAGCCAGCCTATGAAATCAAAAATGCGGCGATGATTCTGGTCACGGACGGATTCCAGGCTCCTAGTCCTTTGGACAAAGGAAAACGGCTGCGAAATATTGATTTGGTGGAAGCCGCGGAATATGCAAAACAAAAGAACATCCGTCTCTATATCATCAATGTCGAGCCTAGGCTTGCTTCGGAAGAATTTTCTGCTCACCGAAAGTTGATGAAACTCATTGCTGAAGTGACCGGCGGTAAGTTTTATTTGGTCGACAGTTCCTTAGGTTTGGAGAAAATCTACAAAGATATCGACCAACTGGAAAAGAGTGTTCTCCCGAGTGATACGAGGTATGTTACGCCGCCAAAAAGGCAGCTTCCACATCTCTACCATCGCATTTCCTTTTACCCCTTTCTGATCGCAATAGGGATCGCCTGTTTATTTTTATCGGTACTTCTCGAAGGTACAGTGATGAGGAGAGTACCATGATCCCTAACGATATCCATTATAACTTTCCTATTGCGGTGAATCTATTAATTTTCGTTTTAGTTATTCTTGCAATTCTATGGCGCTTGTATCTCTTTCGTAAAAAGTCCTTAGAAAAGTTTGCTAGCCCAGAGATTTTAAAGGAAGTTCTCGTTCCTCGATCCCGCTACAATTTTTGGGCAAAGGTTGTAGCGATATGTTTGGCGTGGATCTTGGTGACCGTGGCATTAATGCAGCCTAAAGGTAATGGACACTATCCTCTGGAGGGTGCCATTGAAGCTGCAGCAAGACCAAAAGGAAAAGAACAGGAGGTTGTAGTCAGGCGAAAGGCTCACGATGTGATTTTTCTTGTCGATGCTTCAGCGTCGATGGACGTCAATGATACGCGGACAAAGGTAACGCGTCTAGATTTTGCGAAAGAGGTTGTCGATGAAATTATCAGTCGCCTTAGAGGAGAAAGTGTGACCCTGTTTGCATTTACTTCAGACACCACAAAGCTGTCTCCGTTAACAATGGATTACCTTTTCGTTAGGCTCATGTTACGGCAAATGCATATCAATGAAGGGGAGCTTGCAGGAACGAATATTGTAGAGGCTCTTGCGGACATGAGGGACTCTCACCTTGCAAAGATCACTCCCAAGCAGAAAACGTTGGTCATTCTAACAGATGGTGGGGACACACAGCTTGAAGAGCTGACCGGACAGGAACGGGAGAATCAGATCAATGCGATCTTAAACCTCGTTGGTGGTGCCGAGGAAAATCAACTTCGCGTTTTTACGATCGGAATGGGAACAGAACAGGGGCAGGCAGTGCCGGGTGTCACCTATAAGGGGCAGTCTGTCATTTCATCCTTGGATGAGGAGCTGCTAAAAAAGTTAAGCGATGTCGGAAGGGGACAGTATTATTTTGCTAATGATTGGACCGCGATGGATTTAGCGGAAGAGGTTGTCGCTAAAATGGGAGAGGATGAAACCCTTCTGGAAGAATATCGAGTGAAGCGTCGCACCGCAATAACTAGAGGTAAAGAGGACTTAGTTTTCGATTTACTCTTCCAATTTCCTCTTGGCTTAGCCATCTTCTTTTTGGCACTAGTTTTATTTTTTCCAAACTCCCGAACGCGCAAGAAGGACGTATGAAAAGAGTGTTGCTGACCCTATTTCTCCTTCATTTCGCTGCGGGCGTTGCCCAAGAAGAGGTGCTGCTAACCCGTCAGGCGGAAGCACACTTTCAAGCTAAAGAATATGATCAAACCATCAAATTATTTCAAAAGCTGGAAGAGGAAAAACTCGCCCCATGGCGGCATGCGCGGCTTATCTATAACATGGGAACAACATTCCTGGAACAAGAAAGCTGGCAGGACGCATTAGCAGAATATTCGGCGGTGCCCTATTATCCTAAGGAGGCCCCCTTTCTGAGTAGAGCTCTTATGGTTAACATTGCCATTCTCCAGTATCGTCAAGCTTCCCTCCTCATAGATCAAGAAAAGCTCACTTTCGATGAATATAGCAAAGCTTTTTATCTTTACCGCAATGTTCTTCGAAACATCAGGAAAGCGGAAATCGCCGACTGTATTCTGCAAGCTCTTATCGGCAAAGAATACTGTCAACCTTCGGATGACCTCATTGAATTGCGTTCGGCAGTAAAAAGAGAACTGGCGATTGTGACAAAACAATTTGGTGAAGAAAAAATCGCGGAGTCTCCTAGCAAAGAAGGAATCCCTTTCTTGCTATCAGGAGTCAAACTCGCCCTCTCCCATATCGACTTTCTCGAAACCAAAAAGATGGACAGCACACTCAAGAAGAAGTATCTCAAACTGTTTGCTAGGGATGCAGAATCGTGGTTATCCCTTTGGGAGGCGCAATGGAAGAAAATGCCGGAATTAGAAGAAGCCCAAAACCAGTACATCGAAGCAGTGACCTCTTTGCAGCAAGACCGCTTGGATGAGAGTCGCCTCGCCTTGTTGAGTTCTGTAGCTACACTAGCGGAGCTAATGGAAAACCTTTGGGGAATCGATCCCGTGCTCAATTTGCTCCAAAAGCTGTTGACCTCCTACCAGCGCACCCTCGATCAGGCGCCTATTCAAACGCCGACTTTATATAAATTGCAGGCGGAGCAGAAACATTTGCGAGAGGTCGCCGAAACAACAGGAGTCTCAACCCAGGAGCTAACTCTCTCCGATGAGTATTTTTCGAAAAGCTTGGAGTTCGCAAGGCAGGCCAGAAGCAAGCATGCACGATTTTTTCTAGAAGAGGCCCGACAATGGATTCGCCGTTTTCTGCGACAAAAAATCCTTCCCGAAGATAAAACTCCCGAAGAAATCCTCGAAGATGCTATTCAAGAACAGAGTCATGCGCTTATTTTGAATCATCTGAATCAAGAAATGGACAGAGAGAAAACGGAAACAGAGGAATTATTGCAAAAATCCCAAGGGATCGCGTTGAAGATCGTCGAGCCCTTTATACCCATTGTTTTGCACCAGGAAGTTTTGGAATTTCCTGAGCGTTGCCAAAGAAAACCTTGGGATAGAGTGATTCCTCTTTTTAATCAAGGGCTACAAGCAGCAATGTTTGCCCACACCATTCTAGGGGAAGAAAACGCAACGATGTTTGCAACCGCTATGCAAGAAGAAGCGGTAAGATTTTGGAAAGAAGCTCTGGAGAGAATGCGGAAACCTGAAGAAGAGGAAAAACCGCCCGAGGAGAAGGAAGAAGCACCCCCAGAGAAAAAGGATGAAGAGACTTCACCGCAGGAAGTATTACGTCTACTGCAGAAAATGGAACAAGAAGATCGAGAGCCCAAGCCTCTGGAAACTACGCCACAAGAAGGGATACGCCCATGGTAAAAAAACAATGGACTCTTACTCTCCTACTACTGTTAATCCTTCCACTGTCACTATTTTGCCAAGAAGTAAAGGTAACAGCCGAAATTGATGAAGATGGCGTCGTTGAAATGCCAATCAAAGGGTCAATCACTGTAACTCATGATCAAAGCTTGGAAGTTGACATGGACAGCTTTCGACTCGACGACGATCCCATAAAAGTAGAATTTCTTAAAGAAGTACGACTCTCTTCAAGATCTACTTTGATCATTTCGATCTATAATTTTCATCTCGATGCACAACCCGTCGGATTGCAAGTACTTCCTGAGATCAGTGTCACTGTTGGAGGGAAAGTGTATAGCTCGATATCTTCAACATATAAAGTCGTAGATAGAGCCCCACCACCCTCAAAACCAACAAAACCAAGCGCTGCTGTAGTCTTGAAATTGGAGACAATAGTCGATGGAGATATCACACTTTACCCCGGACAGCGAATAACCGTAGGGTACCGATTTCTTTTTAACTATAGCGTAGATCTCGTCGAAGAAAATATCCCACTCTTGGAAGCGAAAGGCTTTCGTAAAATTGGCGGCAAGGAAACAAGAGATTTTACAAAAGATAGCCTAAATGTTTTCGAGGCAACTCAAGTCATACAAGCGATCGAGCCCGGAGAATATAGCTTCGAACCAGGAATCCTTGCAGGGCGCGCCTATAGAACAGATCGACTGGGTAGAAAAGAGTACGCCAAGACAGAAAGTCGAGCAGAATCTCAGCCGCTAACGATTCAAGTCCTTCCCTTTCCCGAAGAAGGGAAACCCACCTCTTTCAACGGTGCCGTTGGGGAGACTCTGAAATTTTCTGCTTCTCTGCTGACCTCCAACGAAGTAACAGCCGGTGATAAGATGGAATTGCTCCTCACCATTGAAGGCAATGGGGAACTTGCAGGCATGCCCATGCCAGAGGTGTGCTGCCAGCCAGGATATAGTGGTTTTTTCCGGTTGAGCGATTTACCTCCCGTGGAAGAAGTCTCTGAGATGAAAAAGACTTTTTCTGTGGAAATGAGACCTCTAAACGCTTTAATGGCGGAGCTTCCTAGTCTCGAGTTTTCCTATTTCAATCCAGAGAGCAAGAAATATACCACCTTGCGGAGTATTTCCATCCCTATCACTGTGACACCATTGAAAAGAGGGGCTGTCGATGAGCGAAGACATGTTTTAATGGAGCCCAAAAGAGACTTGGAAGAGCGAGCTGATGAAGAGGTTCTTCAGCCCGAACCCATAGAGATCGAAGGGAATGTTCCTCTCACATCTGCAGACCTAGAAAACTTAACCTTCGGCACCTGGTGGGTGCTGCTGTTCATCCCTTTTGGTATTGTTGCCATACTTCTGCAGATCAATATGAGAGACTACATAATCAAACGACAACAGAGGGTTACACCAAAGCGAAGTAAGAACTTTTTCCAGGAAGCATTCGAGGAAGGATCGGGATCTCCACGATTTTTTCAGTTGATACATCACGCTTTTCTCTTGCGCCTAGTTGAAAGGGGAGATATTCTTTCCGCAGAGATTCCCATCCATCAACTTTCTGAAAAAGGAGCTCAGGGAAAGGTGAGAGCCTTCCTTCACCATATTGAAGAGAAGAGATTTTCTGGTAAAGAAGAGGAGTTTGGAGAAAAGTTCTTCAAAGAAGCAAAAATGCTATTTAGGGAAATCAAATGAAACAACCAGCAGTAACACTCTTTTGGCTAGTTATACTTGGAGGGGTGATCAACTACTATATCACCGTATCCTACGTAACGCGTGAAACGGAAGAGCAGATAAAACAATCCTACACGGAATACCTTACAGGAGAAAAGGCTAGCACCCTCGGCGAAAGACAAGACGCCTTTAACCGTGCTTTGGCACTGTACACCGGTTTCGAGAGGGATTACTCCCCAAAAAATAGCACCGGCAAACTCTATTACAATATTGCCAATAGCTATTATCAAGTTGGGGAACACTCCTGGGCGGCACTCTACTACTACCGCGCACAAAAACTCATGCCAAGAAGCGATAAAGTTGTTCACAGCCTCGAAATGAGCTTGAAGAAGTTGGGTATTGTTCCAAAGGAAGAAGAAATCATGTTCAGAAAAACTTTTCCCTTTCACTATCTACTTTCCCTCCCCGAACGGCTACAACTATTCTCCGGGTTGACGTTTTTTGCCATTGTTGTCGGCTCGTTTTATATATGGAAACGAAAGCGATGGTTGAAAAAGATTGCTATTTTAGCAACAATTTTAGCCTCTGTTATGCTTCTTAGCTTGGGATATAGCCACTACCTTGCAGCTGTCGAAGGAGTCCTCGTTAAATCAACAGCACTGTATCGTGATGCAGGCTTACAATATGCAAAAGTTACTAAAGAGCCGATCCTCTCAGGAAATAAAGTCGAAATTCTCGATGTTCTCGACGAAGGAAAATGGCTGAAAATCGAAACACCCGAGGGTGACCTCGGCTACGTCCCACAAGAAGCCATCCGCATTATCTAAGGAATACATAAAACTTGCTCTTATGGGTGTAACATTTTATACTGAGGATATTACTAAAATATTTTAGTTGCTTGTTATATGCAGATAGAACGAAAAGCTCTATACAATTTGCTTCGAATGAATTGGCTTAATGATCCAAATATCGATGTTAAGTCATGGCAGGTGGAGGATTATCGTAATCATGACACGGAGGGTCTTTTCAAAAACCTGAGTGAAATGGGTCTCCACCTTGATAAAACAAGCTTTCTAGCGTACGCAGAAACTGTAGACACCCCAGAAAACCTTACCGATAGCTTTTTAGTTGAGACCGAGCTCGACCCAATGGAACAAGATCACATCTACCTTTTGATCTTTGAAATTTGGCGCCGCCTGGTTCCTGAAAAAATGAGCCTTTCCATTTTTTGTGATGAGCTCGACCATCAAATCTATCTCTACGATAACGAAGATCCATCAAGCGCAGAGTTCATTCAAGATGCTATCGCAAACCTGCAGGTGATTATAGATGAAAATGTTGATCAGGGCATGAAACCGGATCAGATTTTCGAATCTGTCAGCAAATCCTGCGCAAATGACCTCGAGAGCTTTCTCTACGATTTCATCGCAGAACAGATTGACAACGAAAATTTCTCTTATGTTTCAGAACTTTTGGAAGGGTTTGGTGAATACCTCAAAGGAAGCAAATGGTTTGAGCTGTTGAGGGTAAGACTTCTCGAAACATCAGATCCTGAAGAAGCGCAAGAAGCACTCAGAAAAATTGTTCAGAAAGCCGTTAAAGAAGATGACCTTCCATACAACTTCGAGGTCCTTTCTTTTATTGTTCAGGGTGGAAAACGGGAAGAATTCAATAGAATGGTTCGAAAAACCGTTCCGTTCCTGGAAGCTGAAGAGGACTTTCAAGATCTGTTAGCGATCTGCGGCAACTACTATCGATGCCTCGATGAAGACCAGAAAGAACAAGCAGTGCAATCTCTCCTAGACCAAAGGGCAGACCTGCCCCCAGAAAATTCCGTCAACCAAGACGACCCCAACTTGACTGAGCTCCTCAAAATCATCCGATAAAGTCTGTGGAGTGCGCAGAGCCATCTGCGCTTTTTGATGTGAAAAGATCTTTCTTTGCATACAAACCTGTAGCATTTTCTACTAGGCAAAAAGACAGCTATTCCCGTTGAAAAATGTTACAGGATAGGCACGATATACAGGATAAGTAACCGTTCTGGGCCTTGATTCAATCACCGCGAAGATCGCGAAGGAAGCGAAGAAACACGAAGATTTTTTATGACAAAATTCTTCGTGTGTCCTTCGCGATCTTCGTGGTTACCTAAGTGGGGTGAGCGGTTACTTGTTCTACATCAATAGAATAATCTTCGCGTATTCTTCGCTTTCTTCGCGATCTTCGCGGTGATTTAGTCGGGGACTGAACGATTACGAAAAAAAAATCGAGTTGCAATTCGTTCATTATCAAAGTAGTTCGACATTTTTGTTTTTTTTAAGTTTTTTTTATCTATCCAATTTATTTACAGGGCGTTAGAATCAACGTTTCTCACGACTCCCTAGAGGGTTTTTTGAGAATTCTCGTTGAACTCCATGTTGACATTTAACCAAAAAAGAGAGATACAAACAATTTATGAAAACACAAGGTATTGTGTTTTTATTGGCGACTTACCACAACATATTGTGTTTACGACGCAAGGTTCGGTTAGCCCACAAGACTTAAATTTCTGAAAAAAAACAGCTTGCATCAAGGGAGAGACTATTATGGCAAAACCAACAGCACGAGCAATGGGGACAGCCCTTCGTACCTACCACAGGCCTGTCAAGGAAGGAGAAACCACTCTGGAAAGTTGGGATCACGTTGTTGAAAGAGTGATTTCACATCAACGCTGGTTGTGGGAAAGGGCTTTGGGGCGAACACTGAATCAAAGGGAGAATAGCGAGCTAGAAGAGTGCTCCCAGCTCATTCTCGATAGGCGCATGGCTCCTGCAGGACGGACTTTGTGGCTGGGAGGTACCAAACTAAGTCAGAAGCGTGAGTCTAGCATGTTCAATTGTTCTTTCACGCACGTGGAAACGGTCTACGATGTTGTCGATGTCTTGTGGTTGCTATTACAGGGTTGTGGTGTTGGTTTTAAGCCTGTGACCGGCACTTTGAATGGTTTTCGTCGTCCCTTGCAAGATATTACAGTCGTCCGCTCACAGCGTACCGGAAAAGGGGGCGTTGAGAATAACCTGGAAACCTTCGATCCCGAAACACAAACGTGGACGGTAAAAGTTGGTGACTCAGCCATTGCATGGGCAAAAGCGGTAGGAAAACTTGTCGCCGGAAAGTTCCCTGCAAAAGCTCTTGTGCTCGATTTTTCAGAAATTCGACCTGCGGGAGCAAGGTTGAAAGGGTATGGTTGGATCTCTTCAGGTGATGAGCAAATTGCAAAAGCGTTCAAAGCGATTGCGCAGATTCTCTCTGACCGTGCTGATCAACTTCTCACTCGTATCGACATCCTGGATATTGTAAACTGGCTCGGGACGATACTTTCCAGCCGCCGTTCCGCGCAAATTGCCCTATTTGAATATGGCCAACCTGAGTGGGAAGACTTCGCTCTTGCTAAGAAGGAGTGGTGGTTAAAAGGAAACGCTCATCGGCAGCAGTCCAATAATAGTTTGCTCTTCAGAACCAAACCTTCACGTCAGGAGCTAGAAGCTGTCTTCGAGATGATGCTCGATGCTGGGGGTTCAGAACCTGGAATCATCAATGCCGGTGAAGCAGAGCGTCGTGCTCCTTGGTTTAAAGGGTGTAACCCTTGTGTGGAGATTCTTCTCGGAAACAAAAGCTTCTGCAACCTTACAGAGGTCAATGTTCTTTCTTTCAAGGGGGATAAAGTAGGCTTAGAGCGTGCTCTCTATCTTGCCGGCAGAATGAATTATCGCCAGACAATGGTGGATTTGCGCGATGAGATCCTTCAGGAAGCTTGGCACCTAAACAATGAGTTTCTCCATCTTTGTGGTGTTGGGCTTACAGGTATACGAGCGCGTCCCGATTTGACGGCGTACGACTTTAAAAGGATGCGGAATATCACCGTAAGCGCTGCCTATAGCATGGCCAATGAACTTGACTCTCCGTTGCCGAAAAACGTAACCTGCGTGAAACCTAGTGGCACGCTCAGCAAGATCATGGGCACTGAAGACTGGGGAGAGGTCCCTGAAGGTGTGCACATGCCTTTAGGAAAATACATCTTCAACAACATTACTTTCTCCAAACACGATCCTCTCGTGAATAAGTTCCGCTCTGCTGGATATTCTGTTATAGAGAAGCCCTATGAGCCTGAATCGGTACTGGTGAAGTTTCCTGTGAAGTATGAAAACGTCCCATTTGTCAGACAAACAGTGACGAGAAAAAACGGAAAAATCGAAGAGGTTGATGTCAATGCCGACACTGCGATCGATCAACTTGAATGGTACAGGCTCTTGCAAGAAACATGGTGTGAGCAAAATGTTTCCAATACAGTTTCTTATGATCCTTCGGAAATTCCAGAAATTATCGATTGGTTCGTAGATAATTGGGATTCCTACGTTGGAGTATCCTTCATTTTCCGTAACGATCCCACAAAAAATGCAGAGGATTTGGGTTATGCCTATCTTCCTCAAGAGGTCATCACTCAAGAGGTCTACGACGAATATGTTTCGAGTCTCAAAGAGATCGACTATGAAGGGATCGAGATTCGTGATGAAGAGCCTCAGGAGGCATGCCTCATTGGGTCGTGTCCTGTCAGATAATTTTTAGAGGCATGAAGTTGAGGTAGTCGCAGGAGGTGAGGTGATAGGTCACCCCGTTTTTCTCACCAAAAGGGAGGGAGCCCGGTTTTAGGCTGTGTAGATGTCCAAAGACGCAGATGTCGATGTTATACTTTTCCAGGAGTGAGGAGACGCGAGACTCTTCGAGGTCGGCGCCTATTGGAGGGTAGTGGGTCATGGCGATCCGGTGGTCGGCGTCGACGTTGACCTCTTTGAGGCTCAGCTCGAGGCGGCCTAGCTCCCGTTGGAAGATTTTCTCCGTATTTTCGAGATTGCCTTCATATTCGGTAAGCTCCTTGGAGCGTTCGCTTTCCTTGACGATAATATAATCCCCAAAGTTAAACTCTGGAGTGTCCCATAGGCGAGCGCCGGCGATGCTGACATTTTTCCATTGGAAGGCATCATTTTGGATGATATGGACTGAAGGAGGGAGAGCCTTTTCGATTTTCGTTCTTGAAGACCACCAGTAGTCGTGGTTGCCGCGGATGATCACCTTTGTGCCTGGGAGGCTGTCGAGCCATTCCAGGTCGGGAAGGGCGTCTTCGAGATGCATAGCCCAGGAGATGTCTCCGGGGATGAGAATGAGGTCTTCTGTGGAGATGTTTGCCATCCAATTATTGGCGATCTTTTCGGTCCATCCTTTCCATTCTTCACCGAAAACATCCATCTCCTTGTTGGCCACACCAAAGGAGAGGTGAAGATCTGCTATCACCCACACGGAGAAGTTCTTTGACATAAGCGTACCTCGTCTTTAAACCTAGAAAACGCAGTTGAAAATGATCTATAAGTGCAAGATTTTGGTTCATAACCGCTTACAATGGAGGGTCACATTCCCATACGGTGAAGGGTCCCTCCATTGTAAGCGGTTGTGGGCCAAAAGATTGTGCTTAGAGATCGTTTTCAACTGTGTTTTTTAGGTTAAACATACCAATTCAACTAATATATTTACCACAGTGCACACAGATAAACACAGATTACCGTCTCGAAAGACGACTCAACAACATTCAGTCTGTTTTGATATGTCTTGATACATAGCAACTTAGACATCGTGTAAAATTCATAGATATGCTATTATACTGCGTAGATGGTAAGCGTTCAGCCAATGCCGTCAACTTAAGAAATAAAATTAAACGCAAAGGCGCCAAGACGCAAAGAAATTTAGGATCCTTAGCGTCTTTGCGTTTAAAATCTCGCTTAAGTTGACACCATTGAGCGTTCAGCCCCCCTGAGGTGAACGGTTACGGTTTAATAAGAAGTTACGATGGAGGTATTATGTCTTTAAATTTTTTTACAGAAGTTAACACGAAATATTCGGATCTTAATCTGAAAAAGCTTGGACCTCTCTTTGAAGAAGTGTTGCAGAAAGATCCTGGGGCCGTGCAACAAGCACTTGACTATTTATGTTCAAGCTGGGGAGAGCAAAGTCGAGATCTGGCTTTGCGAGTGGTTCGGGTAATGCATCAAGAAGATCTTGGGAGTGAGTTAGGCAAGAAGTTTCTTTCTATTCTTAAGAATCAAAGTGCTTTTCGTGTTGTTAGAGAGGATCCATTTGCGAAAGATGTAAAAGATTTGAGAAGTGAACTTCTACGAGACGACAACTGGAGAAAAGTAAAAGTGCTTGGGGATGCGGGTGCGGATATGAATGACATGAGTGATACTGATCCGTTCTTATATCCGCTATATAAAGCTGTATGTTCCAATCGAGTGGATATGGCTAAGTGGCTCGTAGATGAAAAGGGGTGCTTCCCTGTAGATAGAGGCGGTAATAAGGGTCTTGGTTGGCTTGGATTGCTATTTTCCGCTGTAGGAACTGACAGCCTAGACACCGCGAAATGGCTCGTGGATGAAAAGGGAGTCGATCCAAAAGAGGTTTATGCCGATTCTAATATGGTGACGTCGGCAGCACAATCAGACGATAAAGAATTTAAAATGTTGAAGTGGCTCGTCAATGAGAAGGGATGCGATCCTAACGAAGAGGAAGTGGGATCAGGTTTGACGCCGCTAATGGGAGCAATACAAAAAGATCGCTTGGATACCGCACAGTGGTTAGTGGATGAAAAGGGGGTCGATCCAACTATAGAGATGAATGGTGGAACTACGGCTCTGCTAATGGCAGCATGTGGGGGTTACTTAAATATAGTACAATGGCTAGTGAATGAGAAGGGATGTAATCCTAATGCAGTTGGTTCTAAGGAGTATTCTTTTACTCCTTTAACGATTGCAGCATCAGAAGGGAAATTGAATGTTGTGAAGTGGCTAGTCGAAGAGAAGGGATGCGATCCTAACGCAAGGGATCCTTATGGTAGAACGGCTCTAACGAGTGCAATTGGTGGTGAATCCGGTTCCTTTTCTGAAAAACATTTGGATGTTGTGAAGTGGTTGTTGGAAGAAAAAAAAGTTACTATGCCTGCATTCTATGAGTCCTTGAGCCATCTTACTAACGATCAGCATCGACGTGTTGCTAAATGTTTTCTTTCAGATTTTAGATTAGGTGCTATCCTCGGTGGCAAGCCCATCTCGGAGTTGGCCAATGAAATTAAATGCAAACCAGAAAAACTATTCGATGTAAACAATTATTTGGTTCCGTCAGCTAATCCACTAGAAATCGCTTTCTTCTTAAATGATCTAAGAATTGGATATTACATAAAGGGGCACGTGGGTGGTGATACGTTCAACAAGTACCTATCTCAACTTTCCGAAAAACATCCTACATCATCGCAGAAGATGGTTGAGCGTCTCAGGTGGGAAATCAATAAGAAGCATCTAAAAGCAACCCCCTTTGCCGATGTGGACAATTTGCCTTCTCTTCCAGAAGGGGTTTTTCTAAAGAATTTAGAAGAGGCTTTCCAAGAGCTTATTAACAATATCGAATTTCAAAATAGAGAGCACCTTTGGTATTGCTCACCACAGATGCTTGAGAAAGAACTTGGGGGCGATGTAAGTACTCCGGAAGGTTGTCGAAAAACACTCAAAAAATTGTCGGATGACTTTATCCAAAAATTACGTGAGAAAAAATCATTCTTAGCAACACCCAAAGAGGGAAAAGCCCTTCAAGAATGGTGGGACAGACTGGAAACCATGGTGATTCATATCATGCTTCATCTTCAAAAATATGAGAAGCCGTTGGAAAGGATCCCTCAGTTGTTGCAGTTAGCAGGCATGGGAGGGCGTTGCGGAGGAATCTATGGAGAGGCAGTACAGCAATACAAGCTGCTTTTTGGCAACGGGGATGAAATTGAAAAATCGTCTGATAGTCTACGTTTACAAATTCATGCCTTACTACAGCAACGCCGATTAGGGATCCTCGAAATGTGGATGAGAAACGAAAAAACAACGAACGTTCATCGCTACAATTTTTTTCTCAAATGCTTAAACAAAAGCTGTGGATTGGGTACTAGCTCCTACGACGATGAGGTTGCGGCATCCTTTCTCAGACCTTTTTATCTCCAAAAAACTGATTCACTTTCCTCTAAAGAGAGAATGCGTATTGCGTGGAAGAACGCCAAGGTGTCTCTGTTTGCGCGTTTTTTAAAAGAATATGGCCCTTCAGCTGTCATCAACTTTGTCATGGATGAGGTTAATGGCCCTGCTAAAACGGCGATTGATCGCACTCTTTTGAACAGCTGGTTTCAGGACAATATTCCCAATGATTGGTTGCAAAAGAGGATAAAGAAAGAAAGAAGGAAAACTTTACAATCTGAGAATTGTGTAGAAGACCTCGACAATGCCAGAGAGAAACGAAAAAGAAAGGTCGACGATTCCCCAGAGGATCGAATCCTTGATCAAGACGTTCTTAGAAAAAGCAAGAAACCGAGAGAAGATTCGGAAATAGCAAGAGAAGATGGCGAGAGATTACCAGTTGAGGATCTTGCGGATGGAATGGATGTCGATCTGCGTCAGGAAGCGAAAAGTGATTTTCTTGAAGATGTGGTTTTTGATGAAAACTACAAATACAACAGAAAAGAAATCACCCGCTTTCTTGAAGCAATGGACGTCTTAGAAAAATAGTTTGTTGTGGCGAGGGGTTAGGCATAACAATCTGACATTCCAGTTAAGAATGTCGGATTGTCATGCCTGGCCTGGGATGGCACAAATGGGCCTAAAAGCCCACTATTTTTCTCTCAAAAATGCCCATCTGTGCCATCCCATGCCTGGCCCCCGTGTGTGATCCCCGTGCCTGACTTCCGTGTATTCTTGAGACCATCTGGGAAAAGATCGGCTTTTTTGGGATCACCCAAAACCCTTACTATTCAACCTAAAAAACGCAGTTGAAAATGATCTATAAGTGCAAGATTTTGGTTCATAACCGCTTACAATGGAGGGTCGCATTCCCATGCGGTGAAGGGGCCCTCCATTGTAAGCGGTTGTGGGCCAAAAGATTGTGCTTAGAGATCGTTTTCAACTGCGTTTTTTAGGTTGAATTTCCCTCCTATGAGGTCAGGAGTTCTGAACTTGGTATTTGATTCAAGAAAATACTTGAGCTATGGGCTTTAAGGGTTCCCGTTAGGGGACCAAGCAAGATAGCCCCGTCCTAGTGCG
>JAAKFP010000130.1 GCA_011065005.1 Chlamydiota bacterium
TCGGCTTAGTCCAAACTATTTTTCTTAGTCCAAATTTGGAGGCAGCCAAATCACTTGGACTAAGCCGAGCAATCGGCTTTTTTGGGATCACCCAAAATCCTTACTATTGAATTTCCCTCCTATGAAGTCAGGAGTTCTGAGCATAGGCAAAAAATCTCCCTGATTATTTCAAGCTTCTTTTACAACTTTTTTGTTTCCAGCGACATAAACGTATCACCCTTTCAGGGTTCATTTTTTTTATACCCTACTACCCAGGCTTCCGTTCCGGTCGCAAGCTCCCTTCACTACTGCCTGGGCTGTCCACTTTCAGGCCTTCGGCCCTTTGATTTTTCACATTTTTGGCTGGAGCCATCGTCCCAGAAATAGTGACCTGAATAGTTACAAAAAATCTAAGAATGCTATCGAACTAAAATCTTCTGTTACTGTCATCATGTCCTCCTAGAGTGTTCTTAGAAGAATTATGGCACAATATTAAATTAATTTTAATGCGTTAGCGTTAGCCCCGGCTCTATCATCTTGCTATATTTGTAAAATATATGTTATAAATAAGGTCCAAATATTGAATAATTTACAAATTTTGCATTTAAAATGAAGAAAAGTTTTATCTACTTACTTCTCTTAGCACTTTGTTGGGCTCCTTCCTTTCTATTTATCAAAATAGCCGTGACAGAAGTGCCCCCTCTAACAGTTGCTGCGATTAGAGTTGGAATTGGCGCGATACTCCTCTTTTTATTTCTGAAAAGTAAAGGAGTCAGTTTCCCACGTGAGAAGAAAGTATGGTGGCATTTCACAATTATGGGGATCACTTCTTGTGTTATTCCTTTTTCCCTGATCTGCTATGGTGAGCAATACATTTCAAGCGGCATGGCAGCAATAACCAATGGGTCAACCCCGATATTTACCGCTTTGTTAGCACACCTTTTTCTTTCAGATGAACGATTCACTTTCAATAAACTCGCTGGAATCTGTTTAGGGCTCATCGGGATCACATGTATTTTTCTTCCTCCATTATTTAGTGGAGGCGAGAATAACATGATTGGAATTTTTTCTGTCCTTCTTGCCTCAGCCTCCTACGGAGTAGCAATAGTTTATACTCGAAAGAATATTCCCAAACTAACCTCTTTGGTTGTCCCTTCTGCACAGTTGATTACTGGAACAATTATCCAATTTGCAGTAGCCTTGGCCATCGAACAACCGTTCTCCGGAGCGTATGATTTTCCTTCATGGCAAACAATAGGCAGCATCATCTCCTTAGGGACTATCGGAACAGCTTTGGCTTATATCCTCTATTTTAAAGTTCTTGAACTTAGCGATGCGACATACCTTTCTATGGCAACTTGTATTACGCCCAGTTTCGCTGTTGTTCTGGGAGCAATCTTTCTTCATGAGGCATTAACTCCATTTTCCTATCTGGGATTCCTTCTTATACTTAGCGGTGTGGGCGTTTTAACTTTCAAACCTCTAGAGCAAAAAACTGCGGAAGCGTAACGACTATGTTCGAAAAGTTTGCTCTATTTCAATCACATATCGACCTCGCCCATAACCACTGGAAAACCTTAGTGAAAACAGGTGACACCGTCATCGATGCCACATGTGGAAACGGTCATGACACCCTCGTCCTAGCCACTCTCGCCCTTTCAGCTACCTCCGGAACCCTCTACGCCTTAGATGTGCAATCTGCAGCCATCGACTCTAGTAAACAACACCTTCAAGAAAACCTCCCTCAAGATGTTTTCAACAGGATTCACTTTGTCGAAAGATGTCACTCGCAATTCCCGCCAGAGATTTCACATCACTCTGTCATGCTTATCGCCTACAACCTCGGATACCTCCCTGGGGGCGACAAAACCGAAACCACTACAGCAGAAACCACAATAGCAAGCCTCCAAAAAGCCCAACAATTGATCAAAGATGGCGGCGTGATCTGTATCACCTGCTATCCAGGACATGCCGCGGGAAAAGAGGAGGAAAAAAGGGTTTTGGCGTTCATGAAAACCTTAGAACCTAAGCAATGGAGTTGTAGTCATCACTGTTGGACAAATCGAAACAACGCACCTAGTCTCGTGCTGGTTCAGAAGAATATTCCCACTGCATTCCGATGACAGCCTGATAACATTGTATGAGGTGATCCACCCCATTCATTGCATGGTGGGGTTGAACCTCTGGCGGGATATGATATTTCCCTGCGATAGCATTTTTTGAGAGGTTTATGGAACCAGGAATAGACCCTTTGCTCTCATTCAGGCCATGAACAAATGTCGCCCAGTACATGGACGCAAGGTCGAGCCAGTGGTAGGGCCAATTGAGCTTCTCTTGTGTATATACTCCGACGATTTGAGTGAAAAATCCCCGATCGAAAGCGGGATTTTGACAAATGAAAAATGCTTTGCCCCTGGCAATACCAAGTCGAGTAAAAAGGTCAACAACCTCCTTTCTGACAACCTCGAGATCTTTTCCTTGCTGAACCTGCTCCAATGTGTACCCATTGACCTCAATACTCACGGGGTCGCTTTGCTCCCAAACTTCGGAAGACTGCTTAATCAGACTTTGGTACTCACCTTTTATTTCCCCTGTAGCGAGGTCAATAACCTTTAATGCTATATCAATCGGCCTATGTAGCAGAGGATCTAATCCCGTGGTTTCAATGTCAAGAAATATGCCAAGCATAGCTAAAATCCTTTAGAGTAGGATGTATAACAAAAACCTTTAATCTACCACAATATGAAAAAATATATTTTTCCATTGATTAAATTTTTGAAATACTGGTAAAATTGGAAGTATAATAAGGACTTTTTATTAAGTAAGTCTCTCGTATTCTTTGCGTTATCGTAAAAACCAACACCCGGCGAAGCCAATATGAAAGCTTTAGACCATTTTTCACGTTTCTTCCTTCGATTTCGCTATCCAGTTACCCTGCCTGAAGATATCGCCATCGCTTTAGGTGTCGATGTATCTAACTATCAAACATTTACAGAATTAGTCCGGTGTTTGGAGAGTCCCGACTGCTGTCCTACACGTCTCGAAAAATATATGCCCCGACATGAGGCGGAAAATGCTTTTGCTGGAGCTCAAAGAAAAGACTGTTTCAAGCGAAGCTCCCTTTTCTCCTATTATTTCAGTGAAGGGTGGATGGAATTCAGCTTAGAATTTGATCCCGAATCAAGACTACGCCGCGTCTACATTTACCACAAAGAGATCCAAAATGAGCGAGGAATCGAAATACACCTTCGGAAGCAAAATAATAATCCTAGAAAACGCAGTTGAAAATGATCTATAAGTGCAAGATTTTGGTTCATAACCGATTACAATGGAGGGTCACATTCCCATACGGTGAAGGGGCCCTCCATTGTAAGCGATTGTGGGCCAAAAGATTGTGCTTAGAGATTGTTTTCAACTGCGTTTTCTAGGATAATACGCCCGTCGATTCGAGAAGAAGAAACCACGCGTAGCTCCGAATAATTAACCACATTTTTTTAGCATGTCTATACCACAACAAAAATTTCGAGAGATCGTCTTCCAATTCCTCTTCAGTCAAGACCTCGGCCAGGCCTCTGATGCGGAGATGATTCTTCTTTTGAAAAAAGAACTTTCTGTCAGCAAAAAAGCCGTTCAGGAAGCACTTTCACGCGCTCGGATTATTTTGTCGAAGCTCTCTGAAATCGACGAACTCATTACCGAAACCTCTACCTCCTACCGTTTTCAGCGCATTCAAAGTGTCGAACGTAACATTCTCCGCCTGGGTGTTTATGAGCTTCTGTTTGACGACACAATTCCCCCAAAGGTTGCCATAGCTGAAGCGATGCGGCTCTCGCGAAAATTTAGCACTCCGGAATCCGCCACCTTTGTAAACGCTCTACTTGACGCTCTATACAAATCAAAAATCGGAAAAGAGGTAGACGAAAAGCGGTTATCCGTGTCATCAGAAGCTTTGAGTCAAAGTGAGGAAATAGCGAATACTGCTTCTAAGAGATCTAAGAAACAGAAAGACGCGAAAAAGGATCCAAGTCAATGACCCTCGGAGTCAAGTTGCAACGTGATAAACTCTTGAGTGAAGTTTGCACCATTGGAATTGGCGGCCCCGCTGCCTATTATATTGAAGTGCACAGCATCGAAAAAATGCAAGAAGCGATCCTCTTTTGCCATGAAAAAAAAGTGCGTTATTTGATTCTTGGAAAAGGTTCTAATACCGTATTTGATGATCGCGGTTTTCATGGGGTTGTTATCCATAACATGATCGATTTCTTTAATGAACAGGCTCCTGGAGTCTTTCATGTCGGAGCAGGGTACAACTTCTCTCTCTTAGGAGCACAAACAGCACGAAAGGGATGGTCAGGCTTGGAGTTTGCTTCCGGCATCCCTGGCACTGTAGGTGGCGCCATTTTCATGAATGCCGGAGCAAATGGAATGGAAACCTGCGACAGCTTGACATCTGTAGAATTCATTACTGAAGAGGGAACACTTCTCCATCTGAACAAGAAGGAGCTTCTCTTCTCCTACCGCTTTTCTTCATTTCATCAAATGTCCGGAGCTATTGTGGGTGCAACATTTACCTTAACACCCTCTGAAACGGCAAGAACTCAACAACTGGAAATTATAAATTATCGGAAGCTTTCCCAGCCCTACGGTAAAAAATCTGCCGGATGCATGTTTCGCAACCCTCACAACAACCATGCCGGAGCCCTGATAGAACAATGTGGATTGAAAGGAACGAAAATCGGTGGCGTACAAGTCTCCGATATTCACGCCAATTTCATCATCAATATCGGGGGAGGAAAATGCAGTGATGTTGTTGAGCTGTTAGAATTTGTCAAAGAGAGAGTGCGGGAAAAAACAGGGATTGAACTTGAAAGCGAAGTACGGTTCATCTCTTATGAATGAGAAAAGTAGTCCTATGATCCAGGAATTTCGTGCTGACTTACATTGTCATTCCACCTGTTCTGACGGCACCCTCTCCCCCGAAGAGATCATAGACCTTGCCAAAGAGATCGGCCTGTCGGGTTTATCCATCACAGATCATGATACCCTTATGGCATACGATACCGCTATCGAATATGCGAAGTCGAGGAATTTGGAAATGATACCCGGAGTAGAATTTTCCTCCTCACTTCATGGAGTGAATGTTCACATCCTAGGTTTTGCTTTCTCCTTAGATAACGAAGCGATTCACAACTTTTGCCAAAAGCACCACGAGCGTAGAAACAAGCGATATCCCGCCATTTTAACATTGCTGGCAGAAAATGAAATGCCTATTTCTGAAGAAGACCTCCCCACAACCTCTCACCACGGAAACATCGGCCGACCTCACATTGCTCAGGCCATGATAGAAAAAGGCTATGTTACCTCTTTCAACGAAGCCTTCAAGAAGTTTCTTGGTGAAAACAAACCCTGTTTTGTAAAATCCGAAGCATTTTCTGTCGAGGAAACCATAGATGTCATTCATGAAGCCGGAGGAGTGGCTATCATTGCTCACCCCCACCTCATCAGAAACGCCTCAACCGTACGGCAGCTTCTCAACATGCCTTTTGATGGCCTTGAAGGCTACTATGCCCGCTTCGGTCCTAGGGAAAATAACCGATGGCTTGAGATTGCAAAAAATAAAAGGTGGCTCATTACTGGCGGCTCCGACTTCCATGGCGCTGTTAAGTCCCATATCAATCTAGGTTGCTCTTGGGTTAACGAGGACTTGTTTCGCACACTGCAAACTTCGGATAAATAGCCATGGCCCTCTACAAAAACCTTCTTCAACGTTTGTATTCCATAAATCTTACCAGCGGTATGAAACTCGGACTAGACAACATACAACGCTTAAATTCTTTGCTTGGAAATCCAGATCGAAAGTTCCAATCTGTTCACATTGCCGGAACCAACGGCAAAGGTTCTGTCTCCGCAAAAATCGCAAAAGGACTGGAATCGAAAGCCTCTAAAGTTGGCCTTTTTACCTCACCGCATATCTCTTGCTTCCGGGAAAGAATCCAGATCAATGGACAAATGATTTCGGAAGCAGATGTACAAAAACATCTGCAACACATTTTCTCCACACTTGACAGAGAGGGAATACCCGCAACATTTTTTGAAATTACAACACAACTCGCTCTATGCTATTTTGCTACCAACAACGTCGACATCGCAGTTCTTGAAACTGGTCTAGGAGGGCGCCTCGATGCAACCAATATCGTATCCCCTCTTCTCACCATCATTACCTCGATCGGCCTCGAACACACCGACATCCTTGGAGATACCCTGGAAAGTATTTCCCATGAGAAAGCGAGTATTATAAAACCTAGGACTCCTGTTATCCTTGGTCCAAGCGCTTGCCATATTGCAGCCTTGAAAGAGTGTCAAGCAATAAAAATCGATGGTCCTTTTTCAGACTTTGAAGCAGAAAACCGCGCAATCGCCAAAGCAGCATTGGAATATTTACACATTCCATTGCCCTCAATCAAAAAAGCGCTGACGACTCGCCTTCCCTGTCGGATGGAAAGAATACCCTATCAAGAACAAGAAGTTATCTTAGATGTCGCCCACAATCCCGATGCCCTTTCTCGACTTTTTCAAGCTTTAAATACACCACCAGAGAAATTACTCGTTGTTTGCACCCTAGGTAAACGAAAAAATCTGTCTGAGTGCCTAAAAATAATTCAAGACCACACACAACAGATCCACCTTGTCGATGCCCCCAATGGACGGTGTGCCTCACCGGAAAGGTTACAGAAAACCCTATTAAACCAGGGGATGAAGCCCTCTCGGATCAACACCCACGACTCCATTCAAAGTTGCTTATCCGAAGCCCTTCTTCAGGCAAAAAAACAAAACCAAAAGCTCCTCATCTGCGGATCGTTTTTCATCATGAGCGAGACCCGCAAAAGCCTCGGCCTCAAAGAACCGCAGGATCCTTTCGACATGAATGAGGTAGTTAGATAATACTGGTCAAATTATCCACTAATCCTTACAGTAAAAATTTGACAAAAACTAAGGGCTCGTGCAAAAATAAGTTGTGCGTTTCTGGTGACTCAGCGCTTCAGATGCGAGGCGCAAATTCGCAGACAACTTATTAGTTTTCAAGAATTTGCAACAAAGCAGATGAAGATGA
>JAAKFP010000131.1 GCA_011065005.1 Chlamydiota bacterium
AAGATTCTCTCCATATTGCTTCCTTATGGTTGGACTCATACTCGAGTCATCATAAAGAAAATTTTTAATATGGGGACATTTGGAAATTGCTCGAAGGGGACATTTGGAAATTGCCACTACACTATACAGAAAAGTTAATGACAATTTCTGCGCAGATAGATATGATGCGCTTTTACATTAGTTTATGCGGTAATGTTGAACGTTTAGCCAAAGGCTCTTGTAAAGAAGATTAACTATGATGAACTTTCGCAAATTAAAAAAAGATTTCTCTCCTAATATCTTGGCAGAAGGTCGTGAGTACTACGACAAAAAAATGGTCTTGTCGGTGAAGATCGTAAATCTGTCAGCACAAAGTATACGCCTCAGTTGTCAAGTCTTGGGAAAATTTGACAACACCTACGAATCTGAAATTGAAATCGACAGACACGATTCCACAATCGTGGATTCCGATTGCGATTGTTCCTACAAATATGACTGTCAGCATCTTGCAGCTGTTGTCTTTTACCTTGAAAACTTTTTAGATAAACTTGTAGTTGCCTACTCCAAAGAAGCGAATCTCGACAAATCCCAAAATATCGATGCAAAAGAGAAGGCAACCCTGAAAAAAACTTTTATCGAAGCTGAATCAAAAGAAGTTATTCGCAAGGACAAGAAAAAACGGAAAGAAGTTTTGCAGGAGTACATTGGCGCTTCGGAACTTCTTGGGATGTCACCATTTTTCTTACCGGAGGAAAAAGTAACTCATGACAATGCGGCCTTGCTGGTGATCTTTTCCGAAAAGAAAGAGAAAGCTTCCGGTCGCCAGAAAGATCCGGAAATTCAATTGGCACTTAGGCTCCCTTACCGTTCAAAACCGCTAAATATTCCGGATATTAAAGAGTTTCTAGATGCTATTAGATACAACGAAATCCTTTACATTGGAACAAAACGGTTTCATTTCTCATTATCCTCATTCGATGAGGTTAGCGCGACGACTCTGAAATTGTTAGTCGACCACACCCGCTATCCAAAGTCACAAGAGGAACCCAACCCAAGGGTGGCTCAGGTCGATGCGGAAGCTTTTGGGACAATATTGGCTAAAGCCCATGAGTTTGCTGTGGAAAGCTCCGATTCTCGTGCTTCCATAAACCGTGAGGAATCTGAGCGGCAAATTGTCCCTGGACTATTCTGCGGAGGGTTGGAGAAGCCATTTCGTTTTGCAAATTCGTGTGCGCTGCTTCGCATTGAGCTGGAGTATTTGGAGGGATCCACCCCCAAGATTCTTCTAAATCCCACGATTGTGGTCGAGGATAAGATGGTCACAATCCTTGAAGAAGCTCGCCTTTTTGAGTGTGCCATGCCTGGGATGATCTATGAGAACACCTATTACCGATTTGAGCCGCACATAAAGCGTAGACACCTTAGGAACCTTTCACCCCTTCGAGATATCACTATTCCAGAACCCCTCTTTGGGACATTTGTGGAAAACTCCTTACCTGAGTTGATGCGATTCGCTGAAGTTGCCAACAGAGAAATAATCGAAAACTTCGTAACTCTACCTTTCACAGGGCAGTTGGAAGCGGAATGCGATATCCTTTATCTGAATGGGGAACTGGAAGCTTCTTTGTGTTTTATATACGATAAGATAAAAGTCCCCGCAGCCAGTTCGGGGCTTAAATCTGAAGACATTTCTGCTTTTGCAACCCCTCAGGGCATATTGGCAAGAAATCTAACGCTTGAGCAGAAAATCATCGATGAACTCTTCCAAGATTTTGTTTTCGACTCTAAACAGGGGAATTTTGTCGCAAAATCGGAAAAGAAAATTGTCGAGTTCATGACCGAGACCGTCCCTCAAAATCAGGATCGCGTGAAATTTAATTGCCCAGAGAACCTTCTGGATCAATTCTTGTATGACGATACAACCTTTGTTCTCGAGCTGAAGGAAACGGAAAGAATCGATGTCTACGAGGTGGACTTAAAGGTTAACGGACATCTTAATGGAGTGACTGTAGACCTGCTTTGGGAGTGCTTGGCATCCAAACGAACTTTCATTGAACTAGAGCGAAAGAAGTCGGCACAGAAAAGGCGTTCAAAAATAAACAAGATCTTGGTTTTAGATTTAGAAAGGCTGGCACCTGTCGTGCAAATTTTTGATGAGCTTGGGATTAATGTTCTCGATAACCACAAAGAGGAAAGACCCCTTTGGAGCTTGGCAAGTATCGAAGCTTCCCAATTTAAGGATTTACCCATTGAGTTTTCCATGAGCTCCAAGTTAGAACAGATCCAACAACAAATGCTTGGCTCTCACCCCTATACACCAAAAAAAGTTCCGGCCGAAATCAATGCAAAATTACGAACATATCAGACAGAAGGAGTGGGCTGGTTAGAGCGCCTGAGAGGGATGCATCTCAATGGAATCTTGGCCGATGACATGGGACTGGGAAAGACCTTACAAGCTATCATCTCTCTAACGCAGTATAAAGCCGATCACCCCAAGTCTGTATCCATTGTCGTCTGTCCAACATCTCTGGTTTACAACTGGAAAGAAGAATTTACCAAATTCAATCCCAAGCTAAAAGCCCTTCCCGTTGACGGTACACCCACCCAAAGAAAGAAGCTCCTTGCCGATGTCAAAAAGTATGATGTTGTGATAACCTCTTACAGCCTACTACAAAAGGACATCGAGTTTTACCAGAAAATCCCTTTTGGCTATGCCATACTGGATGAAGCACAGCATATCAAAAACCGCAGCACCCGCAACGCTAAGTCTGTGAAGATGCTTCAGGGTGCACATCGACTTATCCTCACGGGTACACCTGTCGAAAATTCTTTGGACGAACTCTGGAGCCTTTTCGATTACCTTATGCCGGGGCTGTTGAGTACCTATCAACGTTTTGTCGAAAAGTATATTCGTAACGCCGGTCAGGGTAACAACAAGAATCTTGAGGTCTTGCGGCGGAAGCTTTCTCCCTTTATCCTGCGGCGCATGAAAAAAGATGTCCTTAAAGAATTACCTCCCGTTTCAGAGATCACCTACCACTGCCATTTGTCTGAACAGCAAAGTCAGCTCTACCGCTCCTATGCGGAATCTGCTCGGAAGGAGCTCTCCCAGCTTGTTAAGAAGGAAGGTTTTGATAAAGTGCAGATCCACGTGTTAGCAACGCTAACACGGCTCAAACAGATCTGCTGCCATCCCGCTATTTTTGCAAAGGAAAAGCCTGAACCTGGAGATTCTGCAAAATACGAAATGCTGATGGAATTGCTACAGAATCTGATGGAAGGAAAACAGAAGACTGTCATTTTTAGTCAGTACACACGGATGTTGAAAATTTTACGGAAAGACCTCCAAAATAAGGGAATACGATTCGAATACCTTGATGGTTCGACAAAAAATCGCCTCGACATCGTAAACAAGTTCAATGCAGACGCGAACATTCCTATTTTCCTTGTTTCATTAAAAGCAGGAGGGTCTGGACTCAATTTGGTCGGCGCCGATACCGTGATCCATTATGATATGTGGTGGAACCCCGCAGTAGAAAATCAAGCCACAGATCGCGTCCATCGTATAGGTCAGAAAAAAGCTGTGTCTGCATATAAATTAGTTACTCTAGGAACGATAGAGGAAAAAATTCTTGAACTGCAAGAAAGAAAAAGAGGTTTAGTAAAGCAGATTATCAATACCGATGAAGAAGCGATATCCAAGCTAACCTGGGAAGAGGTGTTAGAGCTTCTGCAAACCTAGGAATAGAAACTCGGAAACTTCCGGAGGAATAAAAAAAAATGAGTAAAAAGAGTAAAGTAGGCATAAAACAAAAACTAGGCACAATGTATCAATCGGCTTTTGGAAAGCTACACAGCTTTCGTGGCGTGTTCTCTAACGACATTGGAATTGACCTGGGAACAGCAAATACTTTGGTTTATGTCCGTGGAAAAGGTATCGTTCTCGCTGAACCCTCCGTTGTAGCTGTCGATTCAAATACCAATGAAGTCTTGGCCGTTGGCCACAAAGCAAAAGCAATGCTGGGAAGGACTCCACAAAAGATTCATGCCGTTCGTCCCATGAAGGATGGAGTGATTGCTGACTTCGAAGTTACAGAAGGGATGCTTAAAGCCCTAATCAAAAGAGTTACCCCCTCCAGAAGCCTGTTTCGACCCAAAATTTTGATCGCAGTACCCTCCGGTATCACAGGAGTAGAAAAGCGTGCAGTGGAAGACTCCGCATTGCAAGCTGGAGCACAGGAGGTCATCCTTATAGAAGAACCCATGGCGGCAGCCATCGGTGTAGACCTTCCCGTCCATGAACCCTCAGCAAACATGATCATTGATGTCGGAGGGGGAACCACAGAGGTTGCCATTATCTCTCTTGGTGGCATCGTAGAATCGCGCTCTTTGCGTATTGCTGGCGATGAGTTTGACGAATGCATCATCAACTATATGCGTCGTACCTACAACTTGATGATTGGTCCACGCACTGCAGAAGAGATCAAGATGACCATCGGCTCGGCCTATCCCTTGGGAGGGCATGAACTTGAAATGGAGGTCAGAGGTCGAGATCAGGTGGCGGGACTGCCGGTGACAAAAAGAATTAACTCCGTAGAAATTCGAGAATGCATGGCGGAACCGATCCAACAAATCATCGAAAGCGTTAAATTAACACTCGAGAAGTGTCCTCCAGAATTAGCGGCGGACCTCGTGGAGAGGGGAATGGTCGTTGCCGGTGGTGGAGCCTTGATCAAAGGATTAGATAAGTATCTCATCAAGGAAACCGGCCTTCCCGTTATTTTGGCTCCTAATCCACTTCTTGCTGTCTGTCTTGGCACCGGAAAAGCCCTGGAATACCTCGATAGATTCAAAAAGCGCAAGGCGTAACCATTCACCTCAAAAAAATTATTGTAAAAGAAATATAAAAGCTGGTACCATTCCTTGTAGAGCTTATAATCTATTAAATTTGTACGGTTTATTTTTATCCTTATAACCAAACCCCGGAGGAATTCAAATGGCAACAGTAGCAACATCAGGAGGACTGGAGATTAGTGCATACCCACTATTATCTCCTCCTCTTCTACAACATATCCAAGAAGTTTATGAGAAAAACGACAACCCGAACAAAATGTTCATGAAAGCATGTGTAGAAACAATAATGAATGAAGGTCGTCCTCATCTTCCTCGAGTTAGATACACAAGAGCTAAGCGTTATAGCGATAAAGCCGGTAAAGGTGAATTCGCGGCCAGTGCAATGGCAAAGGTTGCACGTTCCCAAATTCAGATATGGGATGCTGCAAAGCCTTCAAGAGCAAAATTTATGGGGGATAATGAAGGAGATGTGCGCGCTAGCGGAGAGGAAGAAGAGGATGATATTTATTTAAAGAATTTTTTACACTTAAGATCATCAGATACGTTTTATCGTTCCTGTCTTGACCGAGCTCCCATCCTCGATGAAAATGGTGACGCGGAAACAATTTGTTCGCATCTTTATTATCCACCTGCTTTTAACAACGCTTTTTACAACCCTTCAGATCGCAAAGTCTACTTCGGAGATACGGACCCCGACGTTTTTCTTTCTTTTGCAAAAAATCGTGAAATCATAACCCATGAACTGGGACATGCCGTTGTAGCATCAACTTCGGCGTTAATCTATCAAGGCGAAAGTGGCGCATTAAATGAATCTCTCGCTGATGTATTTGCAATTATGCACAAACACTTCGCGTCTAAAACTAAGGCAGCTTCTCCGGGTGCAAACTGGCTGATTGGAGATGGAATTGTTGTTACTCCCGTGGGACTACCAAACCAGTCACTCCGGTCGCTATTTGATCCCGGAACAGCTTATTCCAACCATTTTTACTTAGGATCAGATCGCCAACCCAAGCATATGGACAATCTCCTTAACACGGCTGATACTTCCGCACGAAATGACTACGGGAATGTACATTCTAATTCAGGTATTCCTAATCATGCTTTTTATAAAGCAGCTTATGCTGACCAGGGTAATTCGTGGGAAAAAATTGGAAAAATTTGGTATAAGGCCTTGGTGCGTTCCAACGCTGACGATGGCTTTGTAGCTTTTGCAAAACAAACAAGTACAATTGCAAAAAGTGTTGGTGGTGAAGCATGTGAAAATTTAGTTAAAAAAGCCTGGTTTGATGTAGGCGTGTCGGTTGACGCTCGCCGTGGCGTACTTTTTTAATAATCGATTTACTTGTATGAGAAAATATTATGAACTCTAAAAAACATTATTTTGTAAGGAGGTTGCAATGGTTATGTTCCCTCATGAACATGATAGACTAATATACCGTTATGAAGAGATGGCAAAAGAATCTGGTGAATCAGATGCAGACCATACATCGCCTGAACAAGCTGCACGCAAGGCTGCTCAACAAAGTCTAAGCAAAGTTAAAGCCGCGGGTATATATTCGCAATATGCACAGCAACGCACATTTGAGAGTCCTTTTTATAAAGAGACAGTAGATTTAGGCACGTTTCGTTTGCGCACTACAGGAGAGGGGAGCATTTTAGGAATAATGTTTATACCTTCAGACATAAACAGCCCCACTCCAATAGTAATGCTAAAAACAAGAGATGTGTTTATACAAACTAAACACGATACAGTTCCTTTAGAGGTTTTATCTGGCCCAAACTTATTGGATACTTTAAATCGACTTAAAAGCGCGGAAAATTTTCCCAACGGTAAAATATTCCTCTCTATGGTGGAGGAATAAATGTGGGAATATGGCTATTCTTATGGTATTGGTATTGATCCTAAATACGAGGCAGTGGTTGGTCTGAACATACTCAACCCTACCTAAGGAACCGTGCAAAAACAGCTTGCACATTTCCGACATCACAGCATCTTTATCTGCTACGTTGCAAATCCTTGAAAACTAAGAAGTTGGCTGCGGATTTGCGCCTTGCAGCTGAAGCGCTGTGATATCAGAAACGTATAACTTATTTTTGCACAGTTCCTAAGCAATTGAATTAATCATTTTTTTCCTGTATAGAAAAACATTGCAAGACAGAGTTCTTTTCGTTATCTCTTAAGTATGAACAAATATAACATAAGGGCTCGTGCAAAAATAAGTTGTGCGTTTCTGGT
>JAAKFP010000132.1 GCA_011065005.1 Chlamydiota bacterium
AACTTATTTTTGCCCAGCTCCTAACCGTTCACGCCCCCCCTATTTTAGACCGCGAAGAACGCAAAGAGGCGAAGATTTCGCGAAGATCTTTAGAATATAGGCGAATTTGAGGGTTTATTTTGAGAATTCGATCAATTTTTGAGTTGTTTTTCTTAAAAACCTTCGCGTATTCTTCGCTTCCTTCGCGATCCTCGCGGTTATTAAGCAAGGGTCTGAACGGTTACGATTTTTGGATTCTTAACCGGGTCTGTATTTTTTTGTTGGAGGTCGCCACCGTTGCGAGATAGAACCTTCTCTTGGTGGTTCTTTTTTAGACATTATAGATCGTAATGTGTCGAGAGAGTTAAGGAATTGCCTGAGCACTTTTTCAGTTTGTGCCTTTGAAGTTGCAAGAACTACTTTACCAAAATCTAACAAGAAAAATTCATATTTTTTATTGGGGTTATTTGAAATATCTACGCCAATATTCCTATAGGAGGGATCGCTATGACAGAAGCCTGATTTTTGCATATCCTCTAAAGCTTGGCCTATCTGCTCGGCGACCTGTTCTTTGATCTTTATCCATTCCTCCTCAGGGCAGGTTGCCATTTTATCAGAGAACGACCCATAGAATAAGTGTGAAAGGACAAGAACGTCTTGCTCCCTTTGGTAAGATGTAAGGCGATAGTTGTTCTTTCCAACAACGTTTTCACCAAGGCCCTCATTTGCAAGGGCGTTGATTCGCTCTCGTAACTCTTGATATTGCTCTTCCCTTAGGCCGGGAATGATGTCACGCAAGCTTGCGTTGTTGACCACACGTCCCGCTAATAGACGAGGGATTCTTTCAGAGTTGATTTGTTTGTTGATATCAAGTTCTGAAAGAGGTTTGCGTTTATAACACCATTTTAAAATGAATTTAGTACTATTTTGGCGAACGAGAAGGGTTATCCGGTCAGTCTCCGCAGCAAGAGGTATAACCACGGTCTTATTGGAGTTGTTTTCGGATATCGGCCACGAACTGGTATTTGGCAAAGCTTTTACAGGAGAAAAAGTAAACTGCATAGTAGTATTAAATAATTTAGTTACACTTGTTATTAAATATTTTATTTAACTATTAGTTTAAAATTTAATTTCGATAGTATTAAAACAATAATAATGTAATGCTTGTTAAATTGCAATAGTAAAGCGTGAAAAGTAGGAGTTCCCGCTATTACTTTTTTTGTTCATAAAACACAAACAATTAGCTACTTGAAAATGGCGGGCTTGATCCTTTTTCGTAAAAAAATAACGCGGAGACGCTGAGGCGCGGGGACAATGGTGTCAACTTAAGAAATAAAATTAAACGCAAAGGTGCCAAGACGCAAAGAAATTTAGGATCCTTTGCGCCTTTGCGTTTAATTTTATTTCTTAAGTTGACACCATTGTCTGAACGGTTACCTTCGGGGTGAATTTTGCAACAAAGTTCTCTGAATGATTGTTGCATTGAGAGAGGAGTCGTCCCTGGCGAGGCGATCTCCAGGTTTAATCTCATGTCTTTCAAACCATCCACCTTCCATTTCTAGAGCGAATGTTGTTTTTCCTGATGAGGTTACCCTATTTCGATGAAAGAAGGTGATCACAGGGTCGTTTTGAGGGTAGCGATAAAGATCCGCAACGGTATTTACTGGTCGAAGGGGATCCATTCTTTCCGGGTACGATTTCAGGTTATAAATTTCCTGGATCGTTCCCTTTTCATCGAGAAAAGCCACGGATAGATCTAGATAACAATTAAACATCCAGAATGTGGCCCTTATTGGATGGGGATTAATAAAAAGCATACCATGGTCTTCAGGGAGCTCTGTTCGTTGCATGAGACCCCAAGTTTTTTCCTCGGGAGTGCGGGCTAATTCCAGGGTAATCGGAACCTGTTGGGCGGCCTTTAGCGGGAGAGGTGTGCCGATGATAAGGAAAAGAAACAGCAAACGTATTTTCATAGTCTTGAGTACTTCTCTGGTTGGATATCGCTGGCTCTATTTTGCCACAATACGTTATTCCTTTTCATCTTTACATCTCGAACAAAGGAAGGTAATCTGGTTGCTGATTAAAAAAAAATGGTTTTGAGATGAATAGCATTGATACAGTATGTTTTCTATCTTTTATGTTTTCTATCGTGGGTATTGGTCTTTGGCGAGCGGGAAAAGTCCGGCAGGAAAGCTCTTATCTTCTAGCTGATAGGAAGATAGGCCTTTTTGCGTTGACAGCTACGCTCGTCATGACAGAATTCAACACTTCTACTTTAGTAGCTTTTTCCTCCATGGGATATTTGACAGGGCTGTTTGCGATCTCTTTGCCGGCAGTATTTTTAATTGGATTACTATTTTATAGTGGAGTCGTCGCAAAAAAGTGGAAACAGTTTAATGGGTTGTCTGTTGCACAGTTTTTCACTCAGAGATATGGTAGGGGAGTAGGAAGAGTAGCTAGCATCGCTCTTCTTACCGCAATGGCGGGATTTAGCGCGGTTTATGTTAAATCCCTAACTCTTCTTTTTGCTCTCATTTTTCCCTCAATGTCATTCGAGGGTTTAAGTCTCCTTTTAGTGGCCATTGTAGTGTTTGTAACCCTGAGGGGGGGATTGGTTTCCATCATCCATACCGATGTTCTCAGTTTCTGTGTGATCGCTCTTTTCTTACCATTCATGGCATACTTTGCCTGGTCTGCCGCAGAATTTCCGAATATGAACCAGTTTTTCGAAGCTTACCCCTTGGAATCGGCAACAGCAATACTACCTCCCTCGTTTGTGATTGCGATCACGTTGATCACTATGTTCACCTATATCCTCGCCCCTTGGTATGGCCAGAAGATTTTTGCTGCACAAAGCGAAAAGGTTGCGCGTAACGCTGTATTCATCGCAGCAATCCTGGTGTTTGCGTTTTATTCCTGCACTGTATTTGCTGTTTCCCTCCTGAAATTGAAGGGGGTAGCACTCGATAGCCCAGACCTCGCTCTTCCCCATTTGCTGCAGCATTATCTACCGCGAGGGTGGAAAGGTCTAGGATATGCGGTGTTCTTTGCCGCCGCTGCAACAACGTTGTCGGGAGTGTGGAGCGCGATGACGAGCATGGTCATTGCTGATTTCCTTGAACAGAAAGATCGGGGATCCTACAAGAGAGGAGCCTGTATCACCTTGGCTTTTGCTGCTCTCTCCTATCTTCTGGCGAATACACTTGTGGATCAAGTTTTCCAAAAACTGATTTTGGCTAATATTCCTATTCTTGCTTTGTCATTCGCTTTACTCTCAGGGTTCTACTGGAAAAAAGCTTCTTCCAAAGGAGCTATTTTGAGCATCGTTGTAGGTTTGCTATGGGGGATAGGAGTATATTTCCATTACGGGGAAGAGGGTGGTTACCAATGGTATTGGGCTGTCTATGGGATACCACTCATTTTTCTTACGGGATCTATCGGATCTCTCCTTTTTCCAGATCGATCAGAAGTGATTGTGGAGCAGTTCGATTAATTCTTTCTTTTCTCTTTTTTTTGGATATAGTATAGAGTCAATACTTTAGATTTGTTAGGTGAAAATGATGCATATCACTAAAGTCCTATCTTCAATATTACTCATAACCGCACTACCACTTTTCGGGCAGGACGCCTACCTGGGAGAGGCTCAGGCTGATGGTAGCTTGTCTGCCACCAGAGAAGCAGATCATTCCAATGAAAACGATCCCAAAAGTAACCATCGAAGGAAAAAAGGTCGGGTCAATCCAAAGTGCGAGAAAAAGTGTAATCCCCAAGATTTTCACCTCGCGACAGAATGTCAATGCTGCTATCAAGGGTACCTGGAGGGTAAATGTCACAGGAGATGTAGCAGCGGAAGGCCTAGCGACTATCACCCAGAGTCTCAGTGTGCCTTTGATCACTGTCGTGGAGGGATTTGGCTGCCCGAAGATCCTCCGATCTTTCGTCCCTTTGCGGCTGACCCACGGCAGTTGACCTATTCTGTTGGCCGACGTTATAATGATGCAGTTTTCCCCAAAACCACCGTTCCTGTTTCCTTTTGGGACACTTTTCCAATATATCGCCGCTTTAATGTATGGCCTTGGGGAGGAATGCTTCAAATGGAGCTTGATGGCGCGTTGTGGGCGATCTTTGCTCCCGACTCCTTCTCGGCGCCTCTGATCAATGCAGATTACTATGTTGGGTTGCCCATTACTTATGCGTGGTGCAATTGGTCGATACGGTTTCGTTTTTTTCATATCTCTTCCCACATCGGTGATGAGTATCTCCTGCTCCACCCCGACTTTGATCGGCGAAACCCAAGTTCCGAGACCATAGATCTTTTCATTTCTCACGATCTCACAGATGAGATCCGCTACTATGGAGGATTGGGATGGGTTGTCAATTGTGATGAGTCTTTTCCCGTGAAAAGGTTTCTGGCGGAGGCCGGAGTAGAATTGCGCATACCCATCTTAGGATTTTGCGATAGACACCACAACATTTGTGGAAGACCAATATATGCGATGCATTTTAGGTATAAGCCCGATTTCAGTAAGCATATCGATGCCACCTACATTCTTGGTTATGAGTTTGGAAAATGCTGTGGCAGCAGGAAGAGGTGGCGGACGGTCTTTGAATACCATGATGGGTATTCCGTGGAAGGGCAATTTAGCAAGGAACCCACAAACTACTTCAGTTTCCGACTTTCCTATGGATATTAACCATGAGTGTACCTGAAAAAGACCGGCAAAAAAAAGAAAGAGAGACACTTCAGGAGAAGGATTATATTTACGAAAGAAAACAGAAGGACCCCTTTCCTTTATGGCTCTGGATTACGATCCTAGTCGGAATCATCGCCCTTCTCTGGATTGGTGGAAGCCGATTGGTTCAACAGGTCGAACAGAAAGTCGAAACAAGCCCTTTCCTTCGGGTAACAAACCGTAAGATGTCTCTATTTCTCTGGCAAAATACCGAGCATATGCGGAGTCATACGAAACGCAAAACAGGATACATGCCGGGTTTTTATTCCGACCGCAGAGTGACACCCAAAGTAGAAACTGCGGATCGTTTTGTTTCTGCCCCTCCGGAAGTGATTTTCCTCTACCAAACTTGGGAGAGATTGTTAAGTCAATATGTGTTTCCTAGGCCGATATCAACACCTGAGTTTCAAGAATTCTTGAGGGACGACGAACAGTGGCAACCGGAAAATTGGTCCGAGGCACCCGAGGAGTATAAATATTTGGTCCAAGAATTGAACATCCTGGAAATTGAAAACCTCCAAACCCTGCCAGAAGAGACACTCCCTAAAGAAGTGAGAAATGCTTTTATTGGATGGAAAAACTATTTTCGGGAGGGAAGCCGCATCAACCGACAAGTCATAACCGTTGAGGGGATCAGAAAATTCCTTGAAGAGTATCCGAACTACTCTAGAAACTATTGGCGAAATATCTACCCAAACTACCTTGAAAGCCTTCTCAATAAGAATGTCGACCCAACCACAACGGTTCCCGATCACGAGCTCACATCATTTCTTCGGGCTGCCTATTACAACTATACTCATTAGAAGTAGAGCTCGGCCCTGAAGGTTGCACCATGGAACCCGACCTTCCCTGAGGAGGCTGAGTTGGAAACGCCTTCATTGTTAAAGTGGTAGCGACGTATTTGAGGGATATCGAACCATTGATTGAATTCATATCCTAATTTGAAATTGCCATATAAGCAACACCCACAGCACCAATCCCAGCCAATACCAGTAGTGAGGTTGTAGCCTGGGAGAAGCAAACTCTGTTTTTCTCTCAGAGAGATTTCCGTGGAAGTGACTTCCTTTATGTTATCTAAAACAACTTGGAGGTGGCGGTTTCTCGTTTTAGAGCCCAAGACTGATCCTGCAAAGGTTCCATACAACCCCAGCCCACAACGCATACGGTATTGCATCTCCATGCCTGCATGGATGCCGATACCTTCGACTTTAGAATCCCACTTTACTCTTGCAGGGGTTGAATTAGTGTTATTAATGTGAGGAGCGCTGCTGTTTAGAACAAAGTCTCCCCCTTTATAGGTGACTTGCTCATCTTGTTTGATTCTAAGAGCTCTTACTCCAAAAAAATGGTGTAGAACAAAAGATTTTTCACAAAAACATTGTATTCTACCAAGGAGAAGGTCGATCGTTTGATATTCGAAATCGTTACGTCCCGTGGCTTTTTCGGCAATTTTTTTTCCTGTAGAGGGATGCAACAGTGAAGCTAAAAGGTCGGTGTCATCGTCTTTGGCGGTTTCCCTTCCTCGAGCTCGATTTTTGTAATATGTGTAGGTAAGTTTGGTGTCCCAGTCGCAACCTGAGTTCCATCCTATCCATCCCCTTACTCCACAACGCCAGTCGAAATCTAAGAAGTGTGTTCTTTTGGGCCCAAGGATTTCATCTGCGCTGTCAGTAGCATCTACATCGACAGCGTAGTCTAAGTTGCTTTGCAGGATGGTCCAGTATAAGAGTTCTCCCCCATAGTAGACGTGGCATGGTTCATCATAACTCACTTGGTATATCTGATAATACGGGGAGGTCCATTGTCCTTGTAATGTTCCGCTGAAGGTCGTGATGAGTGCGGAAAGTCCGAGAATGAATGTTTTTATCTTATACTTAAGGTGCATATCTGCTCCAGGTTTACGTTATCAATAGGTAAAGTCGGCGTAGAGGGTTGCACCGTGCACTCCCACATCACTTGAGGTAGCTGAGTTTGAAATACCTTCATTGTTAAAGTGGTAGCGGCGTAGTTGTGGGACATCAAACCAGTTATTGAACTCGTAGCCAAGTTTAACTTTGAAACTCATACACTTGCCGCAGCACGCATCCCAGCTTAGCCCAGCAGTCAGGTGGCAACCGGGCACCATGATATCCTGTCTCTCTTTCAGGTTGATTTCTGTTGAGATAGATTTCCCTTTGTCGTTCAAAGTGCTCTGTAAGTGGTGAACATCAGTGTGAGACGCCAATATTGACCCCGCAAAGCTGCCATAGAAGCCAAATCCACAATGCAAACGATAGAGCATGTCAAGTCCGGCATGTAG
>JAAKFP010000133.1 GCA_011065005.1 Chlamydiota bacterium
AGCTCTTCAGTTGCGAGGCGCAAATCTGCAGTCAACTTATTAGTTTCCAAAGATTTGCAACAAAGCAAGTGAAGATGATAGGACAGCATAAATGTAAAAGTTATTTTTTCTAGCTTCCTTAGTGGCAAGCTCGGGATCTTCGATTTCTTGGACCCTCTCATATCCAACTTTGGCTAGCCATCTTTTGAATGGTTCCGCTTTTGGAGATGGAATCGACTGAATAATGCGAAATATACCTTCAGTGTTAGCGCAGTTCAACTTTTGTACACCTCCAGGAGTCTCAACCGGAAGGGGGGTGACAATTTGTCCCCATCCTTCTGCGAGCGAAGGATCCCGTTGCCTCATTTTCTTGATATAATCTGTTGCGTTGGTCGTATCTGTTAAAGCCTCAACGACATCTTTCACAACGAACCATCACTCATTATTATGCATAGTTCTTCTGATATTATTTCCTTTGAAGACGATGAGATGCTGATATTTTTGTGCTTCCTTTGCCATTAGTTTTCCTCTATTACCTCGGTAGGTGGACATTCATCTTATAAAAATATCTTGATTGTGATCAAGTGTTAACATAATGTGTGAGCTTATTGCTGGTCATAAATTTCCAATTTCTTTACACTTCTAAATCAAAACAAAAAGCAATAGATATAGTGATTATTTTACACGCAACTTTACTCCAAGGGAAGCTCTATATTTGGGGTGAAACTCGTTTTGAAGAGCATATGAAGCCTCCCAAACCCCGAGGAAGGCTACCCAAGAACCCACCTCCGAAAGTGCACCCTTTTGCTCTCAATGAGGAGCAACTTTTTGCACTATTAACTGATATGGATCTTGATGCTTCTAGGGAACAAGTCACAAAAACTCTAGCGTGGCTTCCCACATACAAAAACCTTCCTATTCCTTCCAATGCTGTTCTTGGGGAACAGCCTTCATCTTTGGAAATTGTCGAGCATCAACCCTGGGCCCTTTATTGCCTAGAGCTGCCGGAAACAGAAGCCATCCGATTCCTTCAGGAATGTGCAAATAAAGAGATGCTAAAAGATAGTTTACGGCTAGGGGCGGAAATTTCCTTTTTATTCACTGTCATGAATTTTGTACTGTCAATGACCTCCCGGCAAAGATTTTTGCCCGGGATCCAAGAAAACGCCGGAGAATACCTCGCCTGCTGGCAGCCTGTTTTCCTAGGAAAGGATCAGGAACGGCTATCTATTCTTGCTGGACACCTTCCGGATTTGTGTCGTTCCTTTTCGGTATCGATGAAACAAATTACGATCCCTACAACATCAGCGCGGCAACACCTTGAGGCGTTCATTACGGCCTTAATGACATCGATCATTCAGCAAGGGCAGGATAGCTTTTCGGACGTCCCTTTTGATAGCATGCATGATCAATGGGCAACTAAACTGCAAAGTCCCGATCCTACACTTGTCGGAGGTAGAGAAGATTGTGAACGGTTAAAGCTCCAAGTTCAAGAATGGAAACGTCCCCTTCATCTCTCTTTAACAGCACCCTTTAGGTTTTGCCTCCGCTTGGAGGAACCGAAGGAAACAAACTCCTTGAAAGAGAACATCGACTACGCTGCCTCTCCTTGGACGGTAAAATACCTACTTCAAGCCAATGACGATCCCAGCTTGTTGGTCAGCGTTAAGGATGCGTGGAATCCTAAAGGGACAAAAAGAAAAATCCTACACCGCGAGGGTTTCAACGTCCGGCAGTATATCCTATCCTCTCTTGGGATCGCTTCTGGAATTTCTCAGGAAATAGAAGAGAGCCTTAAACAGGCAATCCCTGAAAGTTATCCACTAACTAGTTCTGAGGCTTTAACATTTCTGAACGAAAAAGCAGAGGTTTTTGAAGACGCCGGCTTTGGAGTTATCCTGCCATCCTGGTGCACAGGAAAAATGAAACCGGGAATAAAAGCCCGTGCTTTCCCTAAAAGCACCTCTATGAAAAGCTCTAGCGGAAAATCCCTTTGGGAAATGATCAAAGTGGATTGGGAGATAGCCTTGGGAGAGGAGGTGCTTACCCTCGAGGAATTAGAAGCGCTCTCACAACTCAAAGAGGAGCTGGTTTTGGTCCGTGGAGAGTGGCGGCAAATGAGCCGTGATGACATTCAAAATGCCATTGCTTTTTGGAAGAAAAAAAATGCGAAAGAAATGTCGTTAAATGACATTATGAGGATGTCCCTCGGAGAATGCAATGAGATAGATGGCATTGAAGTCGAGGAAGTCAAAGCCTCAGGGTGGGTTGCCGAATTTCTTCAGCAGCTGCAGGGAACGAAAAAGCTGCAGCATCTTACCCCTCCTAAAAAGTTTCAAGGGGTTTTACGTCCCTATCAAGTTCGAGGATTCTCCTGGTTGCTGTTCCTAAGAAGATGGGGGCTTGGCGCTTGCCTAGCAGATGACATGGGCCTCGGGAAAACACCTCAGACGCTAGCTTCCCTACTACACGATTGTGAAAATGCTGAGGAGAAAAAACCTAGCCTTTTGGTCTGTCCAACCTCGTTAACCGGTAATTGGAAAAAGGAGGCTGCGAAATTTGCTCCCTCTCTTTCCGTTATGGTTCATCATGGTATCGACAGAAAAAAACAGAACGCATTCATTGAATCTGCCAACGAACACGATCTGGTTGTCACAACTTATGGGTTGCTGCACCGAGACCTGGACCTCTTAAAGGAGGTTCAATGGAAGGGTCTTCTTCTCGATGAGGCCCAGCAAATCAAGAACTCCGAAACAAAACAAGCTAAATCAGCCTCTTCGTTGGTTTCCGATTATCGGGTAGCGCTAACGGGAACGCCGGTAGAAAATAATGTCGGAGATCTATGGTCCATTTTTAATTTTCTCAACGCAGGGTACCTTGGCAGTCAAGCCGAGTTCAAGCGAACGTTTTTTCGTCCTATACAATTAGGTGGCTCGCATGAAACGGCTGAAAGACTAAAAGAAATGACCAACCCTTTCATTTTACGCCGATTGAAATCCGATAAATCGATTATTAAAGACCTTCCCCAAAAGATGGAGATGAAGGTCTACTGCTCCATCACCAAGGAGCAAGCCTCCCTTTATGAAACGATCGTTGGTGATGCCAGCGGAGAGCTTGAAAAGATCGGAAAGGGAATTCAAAGAAAGGCCATTATTTTATCTACCCTAATGAAGCTCAAGCAGGTTTGCAACCATCCCGCACAGTTCCTGAAAGATAACACCCCACTCCTTAACCGGTCTGGGAAGCTAAACCGGCTCAAGGAAATGCTCCAGGAAATTCTTGACGTTGGGGAAAGTTCTTTGATTTTTACTCAATTTTCACAAATGGGGAACCTGTTAAAAGAGTATCTCCAGGAGATTACCGGACATGAGGTGCTATTTCTCCATGGCAGTCTTTCCAGAAGTAAACGAGACGGTTTAGTCGAACGATTTCAAAACCCAAATGGCCCCAAGATTTTTATTCTGTCTTTAAAAGCTGGTGGAACTGGATTAAACCTCACCAAAGCCAATCATGTTTTTCACTTCGACCGATGGTGGAATCCCGCTGTTGAGAACCAAGCAACCGATAGGGCTTATCGTATAGGACAAAAAAAAGATGTGCAGGTTCATAAGTTTATCTGCCCCGGAACATTAGAAGAAAGAATTGACGAAATGATTGAAAACAAGAAAGCCGTTGCGGAGAAAGTTGTTGGAACAGGCGAAGGCTGGCTCACGGAGTTAAACACAAACGATTTGAAAGAACTTTGGACATTGCGGCAGGAGGCATTTTGATGTGGCATCATTATAAGAAATCGACCCCAAAAAAAGTTAAAGGGGGTATAAAAGCCCAATCAAAAAAGGGAGAATTTGCACAAAAATGGTGGGCAAAGCGATGGATTTCAGCACTGGAAACGTTTCATGATACAGCGAGACTGGGAAGGGGGCGCACCTATGCACGACGGGGGCAGGTTCTTTCTATAGACATCCGCACAGGAAAGGTAGAGGCTAAAGTCCAGGGCTCACGTGCTAGGCCCTATCGAGTGGTCATTGAAACGGACACCCTATCGGAAATTGGCTGGAGGCAAGTTATTGAACTTCTTTCTACTCGAGTGGTGTACGCTGCGAAGTTGATGTCAGGTGAAATGCCGGAAGATATAGAAGAGATCTTTGAACAATCGAACCTTTCTCTCCTTCCTCGTAGCCATGAGGAGCTACATACCGACTGCTCCTGCCCAGATTGGTCAAATCCTTGCAAACATGTGGCAGCGGTATTCTATTTATTGGGGGAGGAATTCGATCGGGATCCTTTTCTGATCTTCAAACTCCGAGGAATGGATAGAGGAACGTTTATCGATCTTCTAGAAAAAGGATCTGAAACATCCTTTAACGTCCCCATCGAAAAAAAGACGGATGCGTCGGAGCCCCTAGGTACCGATTTTCAGAAATTTTGGCACGGAAAGACCCTGCCCGAGAGTTTTCATGTCGGCGACCCCGTTCCCCCAAATAAATCCGCTTCCTTGCTTCAATCTTTGGGAAAATTTCCTTTTTGGCGTGGAAAAGAAGACCTAGCAGCTACATTATCGCCTTCTTATGCAAAAGCAGCGTTTCGTGCACAAGAATTCTCCATCGATAATTAAAAAATGGGGGATAGGAGGGAAGAAAAAAACGCAGAGAACCAGAGACGCGGAGAAGAAAGAGAATAGATTCTTTTTTTCTCTGTGTCTCTGTTTCTCTGCGTTTAATTTCCCTCTTTTGACTCTAACCCGCCTCTAAGATATGGGAGAGAACGGACTATCACCACTTATTTTCCTTCTTTATGGCAGTCCATGCGGCATTGATTTCCTGGTTAACATCAGTGACAAGTTGGTGGTCAGGATTGTCCTCTCCGCCTGGTAATTTGTCAGGGTGGGTCGTAAGCATCGCATTCTTCCAAGCTTTTAGCATGGGGGCTTTGTACGCTGAAGAATCAACCCCCAGGATATGGCAAGGGTCTTTATCCCCTCGATCAATAAGAGTAAGAACTCGAATTACAATTTTTCCAAGATCGATGTTTCGGTCTCCTTTGTATTCTGCTGCTCTGTTGGGTACCCCGTGCGTTGGTGCTGCCTTTTTTGCTTGTGTATATTCTGCTCCTGTTGCTTGGGTATGAGGGATGGGGTCAGGTAGTCCTTCGTTTTTGACGATCTTTTCTAGTAATGATTTTATGTCATTTATGGAGTCATTTCGAGAGGGGTTAGGCCACTGAACAAATCCTTGAGGTGTTACTTTAAAATTAATATGGTTCACGTCTCCTTTGTAATCAGTTATAGAAAAGGAAAATAAACCTGGATGTCTTCCGCTTTCCCTCAACATGTAAGCACCAGGCTGCAGGTTTTTTAAATGGTTAGTGGCTTGATAACCGTCCATTACAGTAAATGCACTTTTATCCTCCCTAATACTCTTCTCATTCTCTTTTATGAGGCTTTTTTCGTCATAGGGTCTTAGTTTCCCCCCTCCTGGTCCCCGGGCAATCCCATCTAGCAAGGAGTCTAAAGTTTGGAAGCTCTTTCCTTGCTGATTTCCCTTACTATCAAGTCGTACGAACCCAGAGGATGTTGCTCTGAAGTTTACGGGATCGATTTGACTTCCTAACCAAACATAAAACGGGTTTTTAGAACCCGCATGGTGACCTGTAATCATGTAGCAATCTGATGCAAGGCCAGAAAGATGTTGCCGTGGGCGTTCATAGGCACCCAAGTTGCTGTTATATGCAGAATGATTGTTAACGGTAGTTACATAACCATCTATTTTTTCTTGATTTGGATTCCATGGGGATAAGCTTAGATTAGTTTTGCCAGCAATGTCATCTTCTAATTCATCAAGGTGCGTGTATGTTTTTTGTGGTTCTAAATTGTCGTCCAAAAGGGTGTAGCCTTCTTGTGTTGCTTCAAAAAAGAAGTTTTCGAAGTAGCCTTGGCGTTCATTTGTCGCAACACACAAACAAAATCGTCCTGGTGTGCTGGGACTCTCCCATACTCTGAAGTTGCCGGCTTTACTAAAACGAAAACGATGTCCATCACCCCCTCCGCGCATATTTAACTGTTCTCCAAATGCTGGTAAGCGTTTTACCTCTTTCCATGTGTCCGGTATTGCTGCTGATTCCTTGCCAAATTTTGCAACTTTTTCGAAGCTTGTTTTCTGGTTCTTTGCTTCCTCCGTAGCTTGAAACTGAGAACCTTTAACAGGTATTTTTTTTGCGCCTCGTTTCATGAAGAGGCCACCCAATTTAATGAACTTTTCCTTGATTCCTTCTTCTTGAGGTACATTTGGGGGTTGATTTTCTGGATCTGGGGTCGCTGAAGGACCGCCTACTCCACCTGTTGATCCACTCATCTTATCCTCCTTTTGTGTTGAGCAATGTCCTCTTAGTTGTTGTATCGTTTGGAGAATCTCTATTCCTAAAAGCAATAAGGACCTACTGTTAAAAAAAAAGCCATTAATAAACGATATTATATATCCGCCCTTAGTTAACTATTATATTATTTAAACTATTTATTTGTCAAATCTATATAATTAAAATTATTGAATATGAGATGGAAGTAAATCTTGCTGTAACTATTCAGGTGGGCTGTCAATAATTTGTCTAAATCAGCATAAATCAGCATAAAACCAAATTTAAACATGTTTCTGGAGCCCTTCCATAGTAACTGTCCAGGAGAAGGTTTGCTATGGAAGGCGCGGTAGCGCCAAAAGATGTAAGCCCCCTGTGAAGCGTTAGCGGAACGGGGGGTAGAGATCAAAAATGAGAGAATAGCTGCGGCAGCAGCGCAAGAAACTGAAAAATTCACCAACCATCACGTGAATGTCTTAGGAGGCTAGAAGAAATAACCTTTACATTTAGGCTGTTATAGCTCTTCAGTTGCGAGGCGCAAATCTGCAGTCAACTTATTAGTTTCCAAAGATTTGCAACAAAGCAAGTGAAGATGAT
>JAAKFP010000134.1 GCA_011065005.1 Chlamydiota bacterium
ACAGCATCTTCATCTGCTACGTTGCAAATCCTTGAAAACTAAGAAGTTGGCTGCGGATTTGCGCCTTGCAGCTGAAGCGCTGTGATATCAGAAATGTATAACTTATTTTTGCACAGTTCCTAACGTCACTTCTGGTTGGCGATGTCATCGCGGTGGTGTTTTTGTAGGGAGTAGGTCTGTTTTTGGAGGTTTCCTTGGATGTTGACGGTAAAGAGTTCGGCGAGTTTAAAAAGCAGGTTGTACTGCTTCATCCGAATCTGCACATTGAGGTTCCCATCAAAATCCATATAGGAAGATTTTGCGTCGTATAAGTTGAATTTTGATAGTTTCCCTTCGCTGTAGATATCTTTAAATTTGTTTAGGTGTATTTTTCCATTGTGTACGGAGTAGTACATAGCACCTGTTACAGGTGTAAGTACCGAAGGGTCGAGCCCTATGCGGGAGAGGATGTCAGCTGGCACCTGAAAAATGGTATTCTGCAAGAGCTTTTTTGAGTGATTTTTGAAACGCAAAATCCCACGACCGGTAATCGTTGAGGTATCAGCAAGACCTCCTTTACACTCTTCAAAGGTAAGCTCAGTAATAATCAGAGGCTTTCGCATCGCAGGCCGCCCCATCCCTAGCTCTTGAAGAGCACTGGGTCTAAATTTCCCTACAGACATTAGAGGCATTGCAAGGTACCAACGCTCATCCCTTCTCTTGAACAGATCAATCTGTGGGGCAGTTAGGATTCCGGCGACATCGTTCAAGATGAGATCTCTAACCTTTATCAAGCTTGGGGTGTACTCAAGACGGGACGTTAGGGTATCAAATTGATACCCTTGCAGAGCGAAGTTTTTCCCAACAAGGGTTCCGCCGAAATAGATCTTATCGGCATAGTCTTGAGAAGAATCTTTTAGATAGCGCCATTTCCCTTTTAATTGATATCCATCCCCAATGCTCCAGTTATCAACTTTTACAGCCATCTCCACAGGCAGCAGTGGCTTTATTTCTTGAGCATTGATATTTACTTCACCTTCAAGATAGATCGCCTCTTCAGAAAGAGGGTGAGTCGTATCACGCTGCAACTGCATGGAAATGCCTGCCAGCTTTCCTTGTGCGCCTTTTATGGAAAAACCGTGAATGGAGTCGTTCTCCCAGTTGATCCGCAATATGTTCTTGTCATCCCGATCGGACTGTGTTTCGGGTTCTACATCTGTCAGGAGTAGATCTCCTTGCATCAGTCTTGGTGAGGTCGACCTGGCAGAAAGCCAAACGCTATTGCTGCCGAGAGTATATTTTGAAGTGACTTTAAACTCGAAAGGGTCGTATTCCAAAACAAACTGATTGAAATCGTATTCGTTATTCAGAAAATGGTAACTTCCATCATTCAATGTTAATTGCAGTGCAGAATATGGTGGTGTCATCTCAAACTGCAGGCTCCCCTCGAATTTTCCCTGAAGTTTTGCGTTTTGAATCACATCAGCAATAGGTGGGACGATCAGATCCGGAAAGCTTTGGGATAAATTATCAGCAAGCCAGGGAAGATGATGAGAAGGCACCTGAAAGTGCAATCTATCCAATAGAAACTCCCCACTAAGTAGCTCGCAAAACATTTTTTCTATGATAATGTCAGCTCGGGAGGTGCGATTTTTGGAATCAAGAAGTTTGGTGTTCAGATTTCGTAGTGTTATTCCCTTGTCGGAAACAAAATAGCAAGAAACATTTTTCGTATCTTGGAAGTATAGTCCTTTAATATCGCATGAAGAAAGTGTGGTATCGAGAATCGCTTCGGCTTTCCACCCCGGAGAACTCTTGATCACCTCCAACCGCATCTCTCCTGACCCCTTCATGACACCGTGTGGCGAGCAGTCCTCAACAAACGTTATCAACGCCGGCCATTCTTTTAGATCGGCCAGACTGATTTCGATATTTTTCACCTCTGCTTTTAATGCATTTTCCTCTTCGAGATATTCACCTTCAAGTTCCATGGTGAGAGATTTCCCGTAACGTAAATGAAGATCTTGAATTTTTCTGTTGCTAAGTTTTGCTGACAACGCAAGATCATCAAAAATAAATTCATCGATACGCCAGAAATCATCTCTCCTGACCCCTCTGAGAGAGCATTTTTTTACAGAGTAGTCATTCAATGCCAGATCCTCACCTCGAATATGATAGTCAAAGCTGGATGAGAATTTATCGTATCCTAGGTCAACTTTGAGTTCGCCGGAAACGTTTTTCACATTGTCAAGATCTTTAGCAAGATTGCGTGAAAGAAGAGCAACTCCCGATCTGCTGAAACGCTGCATATCGTGCAGAAGAGTATTCAGCTTCACATTAAAAGCGAATTGAAATTCCTGTACCTCCACCCAATTCTTTACCACTAGATGAAACTTTTCTGGGTACACATCACCAAAGTGGGTGAGGTCATGGTCGATATGGAATTCGATAAGGTCCGAGTCATGCTGTTTTTTTTCTGGAAGGGCATTTCCAACGAGTCGAATGAGATCACGATTTTGATCCCCAACCCAAACGTCGAACTCCGCAGTATTTTGGTTGAAGTCGTTAAAACGAATATACTCCCCTGAAAGAATATAATCGTCGGGCTGCCGAGCGCTTCCTAGTTGAATCAAACCGTCGATATCGGTAAATTCCAACATCCCCTTTTTGTGGTTGTAGGCAAAATCCATTTTTACATCCTTGAGGGAGATCTCACCTTCTTTGTCAAGGACCATCGTACCGCCCGAGATTTTACCGTCGAGAGTAGACTGGACGTGGTAGTTGTCGGGTTCAAAGTAGAAATGGATAGTCCCCCCTTTATTGCGATAAGCCACATCACCTTCGAAAGGAATGTTTAAAAGGAAAAGATCTGAATTAAAGTGGCGAAGAAGATCCTGGATTTGCGAGACCTTTCCTTCAATATAGTGAGAGCGAACTTCCGCTTCGTAAAAGCCATCATCTAGAGAATCAAAATCCAAATCAATAGCGCCAGAAAAGAAGATTCCATTCGATCGTGTTTCCAACTCAGCCATGTGAACCTTCTGACCTTCTAGAATCACAAAAGCATTTACATCTGAGAATAGTATTCCGCTATTTTTCTCAAAATAGGAAGCATTCACTAAAGGGATCGACCCAAAGTGAACTCTTTTATCAAAATCAAAATAGTGTGCAGCATAGAATTTGGAGTGCTTTTTCGCGTCTTCAATGCTTTGAATGCGTTTCATTTCAAGGCAGAAGTGCTGATTTTCTAAGGTTATATCCTCGCCTTCGTATTCGACACTCATCCTACTAAGATCAAAAACTCCATGAAAATTCCCCTGTCCAGACAAGTGTATTTGCTCTTTTTCGAAAACAAATGGGGATACATACTTTTCTAAGGGAAGGTTATCCGCTCGGAACCACCCCTTTCGTACAACAAAGCCTGCGATACCCGACTCTGACCTAATCCAGTTTGCTTCAAGAAGAACCGCGGGAGCTGCAATCGGCGGCAATACCGTTTGCAATGCCTCCAGTCCGGCATTTTCCCAATAGGACAGAGCAAACTCATCTGCGGGCCATCTCTTCCAAAGTCCTTCTGAGCTCCTTTCGAGGTCGAAACCGAAAGCAATTGTTTCCTTCTTGTCTACATTGCTATGAGAAACTCTGCACTCCCCTTCAACTTTTGCTCCACCAGCTTTTCGAGCCAATCCGGCAACAAGCTCGATGTGAGACCCACCGAAAGATTTTTCTATTCCTTGCCCAACAATCTCCGGCATGAAGGTGGCAAGATTTTTGATTTCACCATTGAAATTGAGCTTGACGATATCCTCATGTGAAAGCCAGTCAACGACAATGGTTCCTTTAAGTCCGGAGATCCCCCCTTGCAACTCCGACTTCTGAATGATCCCTTTGCGAATCGCAAAATTTGTTGCTACGTTCTGAAAATGCAGCATTTTGCCCTCGAAACAGAGGAATTCCACGTTACCGTTGGCTATGGAAAAGTCTGCGTCGATTGTTTCCAAAGCGTTTTCCTCTGTTAGGTCAATGGAAAAGTTTCCAGAGGATTCTCCGACTCCGATTGATAAGTCGAGAGTATCTATGTCAAACTGCAAGTCACTAGCGACGATGTGATCGATCTTGAGGTCGGTGATTCGAAACTGCTGCATAAAGGCGATTCCTGACGCTTCAATATTCCCTTCGTGCATATGTAGGGAGTGCAAGCTAGGAAAGTACTTACCAAATGCGGTCTGGATAAAGGCGAATTCATCCACGCCGATGTTTTTCAATTCAATCTCTGCACAGTTGTTGTGAGCGGTAAGTTGCCTTGCGACAAATCGAGCCGTTGCATCTTGATTGTTTGCATTCGTTAAACGAAACAGAACAGCTAATGAAGCCTGGGTCTTATCATAACATTGCGCATCACCCTCCACCGAAAGTCGAAACCTGTGATCCAGATATTTGCACCGCCCTCCAAAATCGAGCTTTACCCCCTGATCCGGCAGAAAATTGATTCCACCCGCTAGATTGTTCATTTCCCAAAAGGGAATACCATCACGATGAATTGCTAGGGAGGCATCATCGCTGATTTCCACTTTGCCAACGACCGGAAATGCCTGACTCCTCCTTTGGTCCAACTGTAGATCTAGCTTCGCCTCTTTTACTTCCCCAAAAATTTCCATCTGTGGGTGTTCGAAGGCAAACCCCTTCAGGTGGGCATTTCCCCAGGCATATGGGCGTTCTTCCTCAGGCAGCACGAGATGAACCTTTCCATTTACCTTCCCCTTATTCACCCTCCATCCTTGAAATGGGTGCCCCAATGCCTCATAGATCCCTAGGATCTTACTACATTCCACTTCCCGGAATGACAGCTCCGCTTCCAAAGGGGTCTTGCCCTCTTTTGAAACGAGAAGCTCAAAGAAGTTGGAGTCTTTCTTGTCTCCATCTAAAAAAAGAGTTAGATGACCCAATTGATTTTCTGGATGGATCTTAGAAATGAAATCAAAAGTCGCCTTTTGCCCTCCGGACCAAGATACGGAACCTTGGTTTAAGGTCACATTGCTGTTTATGATGAGAAGGCCAAAGGGACTACTCGTCGATAACGTTTCTGAAATTGACTCCTCAAGGCTAGATAATGTTTTTCCTAAATTAATCTGAGAATTTTCTACGGTGATATCGATATGGGCCTCCCTTTGGAAAGGGCGAAACGCCAAACCAATGGAGACTTTCTCCGCCTCAAAGTGCACATTTTCGTTATCGAAAGAAGGCTTATTTATTACCCAAAAACCTTTCTTCCTCTGGATCCCCTGAGATTGAAATTCACTTCCAAAGTGTCTAACACAGTATCTGTTTAAGCAGGTATGCAATACTGCGCCTACAATCGTTTGCCAGAAAACAACAACAAATAGAATAGCTACAATAGGGAGAATATATAGAATTTTCTTATTCATAGATCTCTTACGGGAATGACATTAATTAACTCATTTTATCGAGATTCCCGTATAAAGCAAACAGTTTTGTAAAGGATAGGAGGTTCAACCTAGAAAACGCTGTTGAAACATGGCATAATTGCGCTGAAAGTATTCATTTCGGACTAGACGAAAATATTGAAAAAATTCCGGTACGTTTTGTTCCTATTCCTACATCTGACTTTCTTGCTGGGCTGACAAGATGCGACACTTTTATCACAATGGCAAGTTTGCTTGAGCGGGGGATTACAGGAAAAGCTTATAAGATGGATATTGCCCAAGATAGACTCGAGTGGCTGGTTTTAAATGATTTTCTTCACAACGATGTTCCTTACTTGATGGAATACAATTCCAAGATATATTATGGTCCTATCACGGAAGATAACGTAATCGCTAGGAGGTCAGCATGAGTAGCGCAGTTTATAGCCCCCATGAATTTTACCTACAAACTAAAACCTTAGAACAACAAGCCTATGATTCAGCACTAGGCCGTGTGAAGCAAGTTGTTCAAAATGAGACAGACATTAAGGTCCAGAGGGTTTCTAGAAAAATCTGTAACGAGGCATACAACACCTTTAGTAAAAACATTAAAACAACATTTTCCCTTGAAGTTTATAAGGACTTAATTAATTTAATGTTAATTTCGAGAGAAAAGCTATTTTTTATCAAGCTAAAAGAACAAGTACTGACCATTTTGCGCAATGCAAACGAGGAAAGAATGGCAACGATCATAGGAGAATCTCAATATACGTATGGAGCTGGAAACCCGAACAATCGGCAGGTAATATTTGCGAGGACAGAGGAAGGTACTAACAAAATCATTGTCGCTGTGCGAGCTCGTACTCCAGGTGGTTGGAAAGAGATTTCTAGATTAAATGGAGACCAGATAAACGTCGAAATGATGTCAAGGTCTGATAAGGTACGCGTATTATTAGAAGAACGAGGAGAAGGAGGAGGAGGCCATCCTTCACGAATACCGGACAAAAAACTTTCTAAACTCGATAGTTCCCAACAAGAAGCAATTCTAAAAGCTCTTGAACCAGATGGAAAGTGGCGAGTCGAGATCACCAATAACTATGATGCAGATTCTAAATTTGAGAAGATTGTTCAATTAACCTTATTCAACCCAAGCTAAAGCTTTAACCTAAAAAGCGCAGTTGAAGACGATCTCTAAGCACAATCTTTTGGCCCACAACCGCTTACAATGGAGGGCCCCTTCACCGTATGGGGGGTGCACGGTAATCTGGTTGTAAGAGACAATATCGAATGGGAGAATACTATAAGTTCAGAGCTCCTGACCCCGAGGATTTTTGATGAGACCATTTCTCCAAAAACCAAAACCTTTGGTATCTTCTCTTGTGAGTGTATTCTTGAGACCATCTGGGAAAAGATCGGCTTTTTTGGGATCACCCAAAACCCTTACTATTGAATTTCCCTCCTATGAGGTCAGGAGTTCTGAAGTTAAGTATTTGAGTAGCGGAT
>JAAKFP010000135.1 GCA_011065005.1 Chlamydiota bacterium
TGTGGTTACCCATCAGGCAAAATGCGTGGACTCTGTGATGATGTACCTCGGCCGCTTCTTGTAACAGTAAGCAAAATCGAGCACGATCTGCGTCATCATGAAACAAGAATATTCCGTCTATTCCACGTAGCATCACATGGTGGCACATGTGTGGTTGCCAAATCCGTTTTTTTCTGGGCATTGATCACCTCCTGTGGAAAAGCAGGATGCCCCAGATGTAAATTTTGCACAACAGAGAATCGCACATCGCAGCTCCGGCCCCTTTCCTCGCAGCTCCGGCCCCTTTCCCCGGCCCCTTTCCCTTTCCCATTAAATGCGAGGGATTAGTAGATCTTTCAAACTTTTTCAGTCCATTCTCTAAAAATTTGGATTGCCTCTGTGAGGTTGAAAATGCCACACGCAGCCTCAAAACAATTGTCTTTGACAAAACAAAAAACCCAATCACCTTTTGTAACGTTCAATTGATATGTCATCAAAGACCTGTTTATCAAGTGGAGTTTGACCTAAGCTTATGCTTAGTCGCCATCCAGGGTTATCTAAAGTTCCTAAAGTAATGCCATATTCATGTTCCCAATCACCATCACACTGCGATTTGAACCATTGCATTAACCAATCAAGATTATCCATAGAAAAAACTTTTAATTTGTTACGGTATTTCCCATTTGTTAGGTTTTCTTACACCGCCAGGAAACCCTGGATCGTGTATATGAGGTTCTGACCCCGTTTTCAGATCTCTTCAATCTGACCTTGATTCAATGTCAGGCCTCATATCTCGATCTGATTTTTTTATCTTAATGTCCTCAGAGACAACTTCTAAAGCTGTCATACCATCCGAATTAAGAAATTGAAAAATTCTCAGATTATGATCTTTTGGTTTTTTTTCATAGAGTTCACTTAGAGCTCTTTCTAATAAAGGTGATTCAAAGACCTCTTGAATATCAGCTATTCGAAAATAATTCATAGCAAACAGTGAAACAAAATTCAAAAATCTGAATTCAACAATCTTAGAATTCCAACATTCAAGCAACAACGTGAGATTTTCATCCTCAAGAGAATAAGATTGTATCTTTGAATCAGCAAAGCCTATTTCAAAATCCACAGGTACTTTTCTTTTCATTTTTTATCTCCCTGGAAAAGGCTCACCAGGGATGAATCCCGCACCCATTCCTTTTTGGTAGTTGTCAGGTTTAAGATAGTATGTACTTTTTTAATTCAACATCTTAGGCACGGCCTCTTTCATTTTTTCGATTGCCCTTTCTATTCATCTTTAAGGATTAGTTTTTTTGCTCTAGGGTGAAATGACTCTATGTCTTGCAGATCATATAAACAAAGAGTAATCTCTTTTTGGTAATCACCAGATGAGAGGTGAGCATGATGGTTTTTGGGATTATTCATTAAATCCTTTAAAAAACCAATCATTTGAATAGCCTCGTCTCGAGTAAGAAAAATGCTTACACAATCAATTTTCTTATCGTTATCTTCATTTAAAATTCTCATAATCAATTACCATTAATTAATAATGTGGATCAATGATGTAGGGTATCTTTAGGATAGATTTGACCAACCCCCTCCCATTTTCCTTCAGAAAACATTTCGATATGCATATGGGGATTATCATGAGGATGAGTCCTGTTAAAATCGAAGCGAACTCTACGAAGTCCATTCTGGGAAACAAATATGGGATCATTTGCTTTGTTTCTAACAAATTTTGATCCGTGACCGAGCCATTCATTGACTTCATGTTTAAGTCTGCTAACTTTCTCATCATACTTTGTAGTAAGTAATGCATCTTTCGCACTTTTTGGCCCTTTTGCTGTTTCTACATTGCTCTCACCAGTAAGCTGGCGTCGGAGATAGCGAGAGGTTGTTGTTCTAAGCACGTATTGTCCACCTCTCCAAGCACCTTGAAGGGCTCCCCGAGAAAGAATGCCTTTGGCAAGGCAAACAAAAGTCCCTACTTCGGCTATTCTTTCAAAGCTAAACTGGATTTTACCCTCGAAGCTTTTTTGTTGCCACTTATTTTTGATTTCCGAGTAATCACCTGTGTTAACAGCATTTAATAGTGTTTTGCTGTAGTTTTTATATCTGCCAAGGGTGTCTATTGGACTGAAAGCCGCGTTTGTTACTCCTCTATAGGCTCCTCGTCCTGCCGCATGTATTTCTTTATCATAAAGATCTCTTGTTACAAGCCCATAGGGATCAACATAGATCAGCGGATTGTTATGGACGTAGGCGTAGAGGTTGGGGCCGTCAGCAAAGCCGAGGGGATCGGGGGTAAGCCATCGGCCTTGAATGGGGTCGTATTCACGCTTGGCAAAATGATAAAGATGCGTTTCGCCATCATACCTCTGTCCGGAAAAAAGCCAGGGGGATTCTACTATACCATGAGAAGAAAATTCACCAAAAGCATCATAACGATAGGTAGAAACAGGCGCTCGCTGACCATCAAGTAGCACACAGATGTCTCCTCGATGATTTCTTATGGGGCTGTAAACGCTTCCCTCTAATTCTATAGCGAAGGGAGCAAACTGTCCATGAATCGCGCGAAATTCTCGAAGGCTGCCATTTTCATAAGCTCCAATTTCGGTATCGAATTGATACAAATATTGTACCGTTGCATCAGAATCCCGCCGTTCGATTCGTCGACCAAAAGGATCGTAACGATAGTCTATGCGCTGCGAGTCATCATTAAACGTTGTAAGGCGTCCTAAAGCATCGTAAGTGTATTGTGAATTGTTTTTTGCGGTTCGTCTTCCGTTTTGGTCATAAGTAAAGGAATCGATACGGTCGCTTGTTAATTGGTTATATTCATCAATGTCGCAAGGAATGCCATTTTTATCTCTACGATTTTGTAAAGAGTCAAACGCATATAGGTTGTTAAATGGTCCTGTTTCTTGCACGATTTGATTTAACTCATCATAAGCAAAGGTTGCATCGTAAGAAGCAATGGGATCTCGAACAGTTGTTGCGGTGAGGTTGCTAACGGCGTCATAAGAAAGTGATTGTTGAAAAGGAGTGGATTCAATTTCAACACATCTTCCCACCTCATCCCAATGATAAGAGATATTCACTCCATTAGGTAGGGTAGCGCTTATTACTTTCCCCCGCCAATCTGTTTGTTGAGTGAATGTGTAAGGCAGTTCACTGTTAAAATGGCGAGAGGCAGAAATCAAGCTAGTAGGGGAGTAGAGATAGGTAATTTTACCGTTGCGAAAACAGATCTCTTTTATGCGGTTATGATGGTCATACGTATAACGCACTTCAAAGCCGGTGGCTTGTTTTTCAAAAACCAGGTGATTTAAGGTGTCGTAGGAACGCTCTGTGATTAGGCTGTATCCTAAATCTTCTGCTTTGAGCAAGTTGTCATTGAGGTCATAGCTATAACAATAGTGAATGGTGCTATCAGAAGAAATAAGCTCTCGTAATCTTCCGAGGGGGTCATAGATGTGCGTTAAAACAACACCGTCCGGTTTTGTGATGGCATGGAGCCTACCATTTTGATAGGTATATTTTGTGGTTCTTTCACCCTGCTCTGTTTCTGAAGTCTTTTGACTCATTCCGTCGTACGTTGTACCGACTTCATAGTTTCCAAACGATTGATCTTGGAATAGATTTTTTTCGTGTTGCAGGATTTTATTTCCTCGACCATCGTAAGTGAAAGAACTATGAGCTAGCAACTGCCCACTTGATGAGTATTTTTGTACTTCTGCTATGCGATTCAGCTTGTCGTAAATCTCTTGCGTCCTTCTTCCTAAAGAGTCTATGATTTCTTTCTCAAGATGGTCCGTATAGCGATAGATCATCTTTATCTGATTACCCAACGGATCAATTTCTGCTACGGGTAAATTTTCCGAGTTATAGAGAATTACTGACTCAGCAAAATTCTGAGAGTCGCTATACTCTTTTTGCGTTGTGCGGTTTCCATGTATGTCATAGGTGTACTGAATCTTGCTAAATATGTTTCTGTAAAGATCTTCTACCCGCTCTTCTACAACTCTGTCGAGCAGGTCGTATTTGACAACTTCTACACGGTCTGCAGTTGTTGTCTTTGAAAGGCGTCCCAGCGCATCATATTCAAAAAGTGTCTTACGATTCCCTTAGATTTTTGCTATCTTGCGTCCAGCACCATCGTAGAGATAGTTTGTCCTATTTCCCATGGCATCGACTTCAGCAATGAGATTGGGCCCTTTGTAAATAAACTGCAGAGTTTTCAAGAGGGTGCCATCAGGAGCATATGTGCTCGAAAGCTTTGAGCGTCCTTGGTAGTCTACTTGATAGGTTGTGGTTGTTCCATCTCGTTCCCATTCTTGTACGAGATGTCCTTGCAGGTTATAGGCAAACTTTTTGCTTGTGCCGTCGGGGTATTGGATCTCAAGAGGATCATCGTAAAAGTTATAAAGGGTCGTGGTTGTAAAACCGTCCTTATCAACAACTTTTGTGACATTGCCTTGGGTGTCATATTCTTTATGTTCTGTATATTCCAAGGGATCTGTTTGGGAGATTTCACGTGAATAGATATCGTATTGGAAGGTGGTTGTTTGTCCAAAGTGGTTTGTAGTACTGATACGGTTTCCCATCACATCGTAGGCATGGTTTGTTGTCAATGTCCTGCCGTTGTCATGTTCTTCACGCTCTTCAACGAGGCGGTTGGCGGTGTCATAGATGTACCGCACTTTTTTGCCGCTTCCGATTTTTTCTTCATAGATCTTGTTGAGGTTGGCGTCGTAGGTATAGATTGTCTCTTCACCAAGGGCATTCACCTCACGAACGAGTCTTTGTTGATCGTTATATTCAAACAGAAGGCTATACCTGTAATTGCTTTGGGCATCGTAGACCTTTTCCTCGGCCAAGAGATCTCCCTGGGTGTAGGTACGTTCAACCATCTTAAGCAGATGTTTTTGTCCAGTTTTCGGATCGGCATAACATTCTCTGATGGTTCGAGGAAGGGTCATTCCGGGAAGGTTTGGATCCAGTTGCGGCTCGATTTCTGTTATGTGGCGATAGGTTACATTTGTCAGGTTGTTCATTTCGGGAGTGCAGCCATCATCAACAATTTTGCTTATGAGGATTCTGTTTTGGTCTTATCCTCGAAACTCTCTTTCGGCAAAATGTTGGTCCGCAAACGTAAGTTTTCGGGTCATAAGGTTGGTATTCGGAAGATATTCGAAGCTGAATTCTTTTTCACAATTATGGTTTTCTGTCAGCATGAGATTTCGACCATTCTTGGAGTAGGTATGGCGAAGGACGAAACAATCTTGAGAAGTGCTTGATGTAATCTGGCCATGAATTTGAGATTCAACGACATTGCCAAGGTCGTCGTAGTGATATTCTCGTTTGTTGATGACGTTACCGTTGGGGTCAGTGGTTACATGGGAGGTGAGCTGCCCCTTGCTGTCCCAACTAAAGTTTTGTGTTCGATAACCCTCACTCAGCTTGGTGAGGCGACGTTTTGAAAAATCGAACTGTTGAACAGCGCCAAGAGCATTTTGTACAGTTGTGTGGTGGGAGTGGTAATCGAAAGTGTAGAGAGGAACCTCGACACCTGATGAAAAAACTTTTTTTACTCTTTCACCGCTGTCAAATTCCACTGCTAGGCTGTGGCCATCGGGTTTGGTGACCTTTTGAACACTAAAAACTGTATCTCTGTACAGGGTACGATTCAAATGCTCGAAATTTGTTGTTGGAAGATGTGCGCCGGAAACTTGGGTAAGAAGCCATTTACGATATGTTGTTTCTACGTAGGACTGCCACCCTATTTTTTGCTTTGCTTTTCCTTTCTTTAATGTCTTTTGATAGCGAACACTTTGGCCATTGCTAGCTGTTGCAATGACTTGATAATCGGGTTCATAGGTAATATTAATCCAGTTGAGGGTGATGCTGTCATCGTGGTTTTTCGTGCAAACTTTACTGAGCCATATAGAGTGATCTCCTGCGTAGGAGAAATGACGTCTATTACCGTTTGCTTTTTCTTCAAGAACAAGGCGGTAACAGAAGATTTCATACTCAGTCAAAAAGTAATCGTAGTGTCGCTTTGTTCCATCACCGAGAGTAACAACAAAGTTGTTTTTTGTTCCGGCGACCTTCATCGCACATAATGAAGACTCGCCGCGGAGGAGTGCTTCGCAGCAGTTGGTATATCCCAACTCAAAGCACTTGGGGTCGACAGTTCCCACATAGGTCTTCTCTTTGTGTTTCTTTTTGCTTTTTTGTTCCTTCACCGAAAAGAGAAGTTCTAATCCCATTCGCTGTTCGATGAGCATGTTTCTCTTCCATTCGTAGGTATCGAATGATAGTTGGGTTGGCAGAGACATGCCAATACCGTAGCCGAATTCGCTGTCAAAGCGCTGCTGACCTCCATCATAGTAACGTATCAGTTGCAAAGGGTCCGAACCTTGGATTTCGATGTCGGGATCTATTTGAACCAGCTTTCCGTTGTATGCATTGATGACGCCATCAACAAGGGCGAGGGTATCAGACTCAGATGTTAGATAAGGCGTCATTGAGGATTTCGCAGATAGTAAAGACGAAAAAAGAAGAAAAATGCAAAGAATTTTTTTCATGGCAAACCTCCAAATGTCTACTTTCAGACAATGGTTAACCGCATATTTCTTCGCAATAAAAAGAAAATTTTTGATAGAACACGGGGTCAAAATCGGGGTCAGGCATGATACTATGACACTTCGTGACCCGCCACTTCCACGCATCTTAATCACCAACTCTAAGGGCTCAAGTTTAAATAACTTCCCTAACTAGAGAGCCTTTAGTTGCGGTTTTATGGAGTAATTCCATTCACCATGAAAAGTGTCCCTTTCAATATTTATAGTATTAAAGTCCTCTTTTGAGACTTTAACCCCTTTCTCATAAATGTTTTCATCTAGCGCCGCTTGAATA
>JAAKFP010000136.1 GCA_011065005.1 Chlamydiota bacterium
CCGGGGAAGAAGTTCTTAAGTTGAAAGATATAGGGGTAAAGGATTCGAAGTCGATATCTGACAATACCATTCATAAAATCGGGCAGAAAATCCGAAAGGCTTACTCCTATCACATTGTTAAGATTAATCCGTTGAAATATAACGAACTATATCAGAAGTTTGGCAATCTGAATCATCTTCTCGCCTGGGGGCATGCAACGACTATTGAGGCATTGGTCAGCAAAACACGCTGTACAAATGTGCTCATCGACCAGTTCGCTGCTGAAAAAGTTGTGTTAACAGCTCTTAAACGAAAAAATCTCGACGTCAACCTCCATCAGCGACACCGAGGAGAGGAAGACCTTGTGGTGGCAGCGGCTTCCATTCTTGCCCGCCAAGAATTTCTGAATGGATTGGCAAAACTTGGTATAGATTTTTCAATGAAATTGCCAAAGGGAGCCTCCTCAATGACTATTGAAGCTGGGGGAAGATTTCTTATCAAATATGGTCGGGAAGCGATGAAAAACGTAGCAAAATTACACTTTAAAACCCTTGACGCAATTTTATCGAAAAATCCAAAATATAGAATATGAGTAACCGTACGATTTCCTATCTTTTGCTCGTTGTCATTGTTTCGATGGGAGCGCTTTTTGCCCTGAATTTTATCAATATCTGGAGGGGCACCGCTCAAGCGAAATACCTTGCTCCCAATGAAGTGAAAGGGATGGATATCGAGCACGACGACAAATTATACACTCTGAATTTCAGCCAGCAAAATCAAGTTCTTGCCATCCTCAACCAGACGATCAAGGTTGGTTATGAGCGTTATTTTGAGGGAGAAGAGGCAGATTTCGAATATACCGCATTGGTCATTTATCTTTTCGACGGCTCCAGCATAAAGATCACACCTGTGGGTTTTATCAACCGACAGCTGCTCCTTCGTGTTCCCGAATGGAACCCCCAGGGACTCATTCGTGAAATAGGACCTGGCGATCTTCATTATCTATTATCTGAAACCTACGATCCATAATTCCTATGCTCAAAAACTTGATCATCTCCAACATTATACTCGTCGACTCTGCAGACATCTCTTTTGATGCAGGATTAAATGTCCTGTCCGGGGAAACTGGGTCAGGAAAGTCTGCGATTATGGAGGCGTTAAACCATATTGCAGGGGCAAGAGCAGATACGAACATACTACGGCGTGGAGCCGAAAAAGGGGTGATTGAAGCCAGCTTTTGCATCAACAGTATTTCAAAAGTTTCTACCCTTCTCTCAGATGCAGGAATCGACCATATTGAAGGGGAAGACCTCATCATCCGCCGGGAGATATCCCTTGCGGGGAAGAGTCGAGCCTTTATCAACAATCAGCTGGTACATCTCAGCTTCCTAAAAACTATTGGTGATCTTCTCGTAGAGATTGTTGGCCAGCATGCCAACCAACGATTAAAGAGCTTTGACCAGCACCGTAAAATCGTAGATCTTTTTGGAAAATTGGAAGGACTTTGCAACCATTTCGAAAAAAGTTGGGAAGAAGAAAATAAGGCACGCCATGAATTAGAAGAGCTTATCAACAGCGAAGCCCAGCGTCTGAGAGATATTGAAGTATGTCGCATGGAATTTGAAGAGCTAGAAGGGGCAAACGTTCAAGAAAATGAAGAAGAACAGCTCTTCGCCGAATATTCCCGACTGACAAATACCGAAGAACTCGCCAAGCTCTCAAGCGAAATTTATGATTCCCTTTCTGGTGACCACCAACCGATACTCTCCGTACTACAGCAGCTGCAAAAAAGCTTCGAACAACTCGCCAAACTTGACCCCTCCCTCCAAGAAAATGCGAGCGACTTTCTATCCACTATCGTTGAACTTGAGGAGATTTCACACTCCATCCGCAATTATCAGAGCGGCATCGAGTTCAATCCCGCAAGAGTCGAAGAAGTCAACGAGCGACTAACCCTGATAAATCGTCTTCTACGAAAGTATGGGCCTACCGTGAAAGAGGTCCATGAGTATCATGAAAAGGCCGCTGAAAAGCTAAGTAAGCTTGAAAACGCTAACGTCGAAATTGAAGACCTACAAAACAGACTAAAGGAAATGGAAAGTGCCAACAACACTCTTGCGAAACAACTGACAGAGAAACGGAAGCAGGCAGGAAAGCAACTAGAAAAAGATATGAACCTTCAAATAAAAGCTCTCAACATGCCCAAAGCCGCTTTCTTTGTGGAGATCACACAGCAGAAGCGCTCTAGAAGCGGTGATGACCGTGTAGAGTTCTTCTTTGCTCCCAATGTGGGAGAGAAAAAAGTCTCCATCAAAGAGTGTGCCAGCGGCGGGGAACTTTCCCGGTTGATGCTCGCTCTTCAGGCGCTCTTGGCTGGGAAAGAAAAGATTCCCACGCTTATCTTCGATGAGATTGATGCCAATATCGGTGGAGAAACCGCAACAGTAGTAGGAGAAAAGCTGCAACAGATCGGTCAAGAGCATCAAGTGCTGTGTATCACCCACTTCCCTCAAGTAGCAAAATGTGCAAAACACCATCTGCAAATCTCCAAAAAGGAAATCGATGGAAGAACTGTCACCCAGGTGGAATTTCTTGACAAAGACTCCCGCAAAAAAGAGCTCTCCCGCATGGCCGGCCATAGAAAATAAACCGGGCCCATAGATCATCGACAAGTCGATGGATACCAAAACGGTGACAAGTTTGTAAATATATGAGTTCTTTTACATCAAAAAGCGCAGATGGCTCTACCCTCTAACAAATAGGAGCCCCTCTTCTCTTAGAAGATGCAGCAGTTGCAGCTATCTTCTTCCCTTTTGCTAGAAGGTTGTATGTTCTCAGACTCTTCTTTATGTTTGACAAGTGCACTTGCGATTTCCATAGTGACTTCATAGACTTCAGAAGCAAACTCTCCTTCACTTTTCTGAACTTCCCTTTCTAAATTCTCAAGCTGCTGCAGGGAGTACGACGTACAATATTTTTCGAACAGCGTTCCAAGTCTTTTGGCAATAAATTCACGTCCATCACTCTTTGAAACAGCTTCTTGCACTGTTTGTTGTATATATTCATGTAAATCTGCAAGGTGCACCGAATTTGATCTTCCTCTACTTGAGACTGAAGCTGTCATATTTGCCTCCAGATAATTATTATTATAAGGTTTTGAAAGAGTAAACATCGTAGCATTAAGCCGTGATAATGGCAATGCCAGGAATATTAAGGGGTAGGATTATGAAGCGAGGCCTTTGGCACACAGAGCAATCTGCGCTTTTCGATGTGCAAAGGCCTTTTTTGTAAGCGAACCCGCAGCAAACCCTTCTACACAAAAAAACCCTTTAGACTATGTTCACAAGGCTAAAAGATCTGAAACTAAAAGCGATTTTTCCACATCGAAAAGCGCGGATTGCTCCGCGCACTCCAAAGGCTTCGCACTATCCTAAAAAACTCTCGAAACAGCGTACGTTAATTTCGCACTATCGCAAAGCGCAGATGGCTCTGCGCACTCCAAAGATTATTTTACGCGTTCTAGAACAAACAGGTAGGCATTCTCGCGATCCGATTTTTCTCGGCATTCAGAGACCTGTACAACTGGGGAGTTATCATCGCACTTATAAAAATGACCACCCCTGCGAACATTAGCAGTATAGTGCCCACAATCAGTACCCCCTCCCCGATGATTCACATAGGAAACAATGCGATATTTCGTTGACTCACCCTCAAAAACCAAAGAGGGATCAATCAACGCGGACAAATCAACAACATCAGATTCCCAAGTAATCGCAGAGTCTATTTTTTCTCTGTTATTATCAAACCTAACAAGTTGAACGACCATAACATCGGGAATCTTCTCTGCTATCTGATACTCATTTTTTCTCTGTGCGTGTGTTCTCAGTATCACCTTACCTTCTGGGTCAGAAGTAACCTTCCATGGAGTCTCGGGATCATTGATATTTTCTTCCTTGAGATTATCAACTGCTTTCTGGAATGACATGTCTTCTTTACTTATTGGAACCCGCAGCATATGACAAGGTTCTGTTCTCTCAGATTTATCAACCCCATCCAAGCTCAGTAGTGTTTTACGGACTTCAAAACAAAAACCTAAGGCTTTCAGCAACCCCTCCATAAGCGATGCTGCATCCTGCTGTCGAGTAATTCGTTTCAAGTCAAAATCTGGAACCAATTTCGACCTAAAGATCGTTTCACGTAATTGTCTAGCGACATCAGACATCAACGATTCTCCAGACTCCTTTTTATCGAGATCGTAGAAATTCTTAAAGCTATCGAGAGTCGCAAAAACTTCTTTCATTTTTTCGTATTGTTCTTCGAAGTACCCTGGACACCTGCAAAAAGACTCCTTCAACCGCTCAATCAAACGACTTCCAATCAGAGCTTGCAACACGCTATTCATGTAACAGGAGTTACCAACATTACATATACCTTGTGGAAGAGAAGCTATTTCAGCAGCGCTAGCTTTTTCTTGAGCCTCTAGAAGCTTTCGAACCTTTTGATCGATGACTTGCTGAACCTGATCAATAATTGAATCAAACTTCTCGACGTGCTCAATAGCCAACGATTTTTGAGAAGGTTCAATAGCTAAATCCAAGTGTTCTGTGTGCGTATTCTCGTGGAAGAGTTCTTCTGTATGGTCGTTGATAAACTTTAAAATAGATAGATAAGACCGTAAAGACCACAAATCGCTTTTCTCTATTTGTTCTAAAGTCATGGAATCCTTAATCTTATGAAAAATTTGTACAATCTCGGAGGGCTTTTCTCTTAGCCTCTGCTTAAAAGCGGCATAAATACCGTTCAACTTAAATTGTATTTTCCTTAATTCAACTTTTTGTTCTCGTGAGATTGTCTGCGCCCTATCTTTACTCAATGTCTCACTGATTGTCCGAAAAGCTTCAACAATTTCAAAGTGCATAGCATGCAAATCACGAAGAATCTGAATCTTAGCCTCAAGACTCTTCTCATCTTTGTATCTGCACAAATCGAGAGACTCAACGCATAACTTGAGGGTATCTGTTTCACAGGTTAAATCAGCAATTAACTCATCCACAGTTTTAGGGCAGAATTTGGGAGCATTACTTCTCCCTACGTCTTTGTCTTTGTCCTTGTCCTTGCTTTCCGCTTTAAACAGGCCGGGAAAAATCTTTTTGAAAATCTCTATAATCTTATGGACAAGCCAAACGATAGGGGAAGCAAGCTTTTCCCAAAATCTTTTTGCCCCAGAAGGTGAAGACTCAGGTTTAAGTGCCCCTGGAGAATGCCCCCCAAAAAGGCGTGGCCCTAGGTCACCGACCTTTTCACATGGAATCACTAGATCAAAGAGGTTGTCCTTCTGATATGCTTCCGTGGAATCGTCATATGCAAGTTTACGAGGGATACCACTGGGGATACTAGGTCTAAAATCCATAATTTTTATCCATAGCTTAAATAAATATTCATCTTAAACTAAAATAAAATAATAGTGCATTATATAATAAATGTCAACTATTATTATATATTTTTCCGGTTCATCACAAAAACACGTACCCTGAGAGTTTATGGTTAGCAATAAATTTGGGAGTACGGGGATTTGTCACCGTTTTGTTAGCCGCCGACTTGTCGGTGATATTTGTATGAAAAGCTCTTAAAAGTCAAAGGTTTATGTGGGTCATGCATACATATCTTCCTTCTATTTATCGTTAGATTTACCCTCTCTGTGCTCTCGGTGATCTCTGTGGTGAATTCATGCAACACAAAGGCTCCTCAACTCCATTTCTCAGAAACTGTTGACGAGATTTTCTCGATCCGATAAAAGAAAATTCTTTATTTAAGTAGTTGAGACTTGGAGTTTCCCTGTGAAAAAACGATTAATTAGCATCATTTTAGGATTTTTCCTCTTAACTTTTTCCCTCGTTACCGCGGAGCATTGCCATAATCAGAGTAGGATCCCTTTTTTTGGTGGAGCTCGTTATGATGATATTCGAAGAGCCGATATAAAAGAATCAGGCCACAAAGGGGAACATCTAAAGTATAGCATCGGAACAGCCTACCTTGGCTCTGTCGTCTGCTATAATCCTTGCAGGGAGGAAGGATTTACTCTCTCCGCTGCCTACACGAGAACCCGTCTGGATTGGGATGAAAACCCCGAGTTTGACAAAAGTGAATATAATACCTTGAGCGCGTCTATTAGTGGATTCAGCAATAGGCTCCCTGACTGGGAATGGAAGGGTAACATCACCTTCAATATCGATACGGATTCTTTTGATTTTGAAAAGTATGCAACATGGGATTTGCTCCTTTGGGGAAGATATGACTACTGTAACAATCTGGGACTTCACATTGGTTTTTATAGCATCACAGGAATGAAAATCGACAGGGTCTACCCGGTGATCGGATTTGACTGGAACTGCTGGAGAAATCTCAAAATCAACGCCGTTTTCCCCATGGATATGAGTCTCATTTGGGTGTTTAACTGCAAATTAGAGACGGGTGCTGCTGTTCGGTTTTTTGAATCACGACATCGTGTAGGAAAAAATGAGAACCTTTCGATGGCATTATGGACATATCGCACCTATGGTGCAGAACTCTTTTTGAACTTCAATTACTCAGAATATATCCATGCAAACGTTCACATTGGAGAATCTTTGGGGGGCAAGCTCAAAATTGCTGACAGACACTACGGTAAAGCACATCACTTTCGGACCAAATGTGCTCCCTATATCGGTGGAGAAATCACTTTAGGTTATTGAGGAAATTAACGCATTCTTAGGAGGAACAATGAAATTTATTCCGGAATTACTGATGTTAATAGGTCGAATTTCCATCAGCAGTGTTTTTATTATTTCGGCTTTTATCAAAGTTATCGATTATGGCCCTACGGCTGGGCCGTCCAGAATTTTGAAAAAACCATTTTTT
>JAAKFP010000137.1 GCA_011065005.1 Chlamydiota bacterium
ATCCAGGCCAAGCTTGTTGAAGTTCTCTGCCAATGATTTTGCTGCATAGTCTCCTTGCTTTGCGATCTCCATGCAGAGTGAGAGACGCTGTTCACGTAAGTCGTCACCATCCAGGCCAAGCTTGTTGAAGTTCTTTGCCAATGCAGCAGGCGAATGTTCGTCTTTCTTTACTATTTCATGGCACAGTCCTAGGCGATTTTCAACAGTAGCACCTGTAAATAGATGTTCAAAATGATACGCGAAGGTTCCGGCATAGTCATCTACAAGTAAATGGGCTAGTACTACCCTTCGATTGGGGTCTTTTTCCTGCTCTAACAATTCCAAGGGGTTTCTTTTCCCCATAAGCGCTTTTAGACAAAGGGATTTCACGCGTTCCGAATTGTCTGATGGACACTGTCTCAAAGTGTATTCAATCACAGCACCAGATAGCTCTTGTTTCGAACTCAACGCATCTTTTAGCTCGTCGAATTTACCCTCTGTTGCTTTGGTAAGTATAGATTCTGCGAGAGTTCCCTCTTCCTCACTTAACGAAAGAGGGGGCTCCCATCTCAGAGGCTTGAATTGATCCTTTTTTTCCGGATAAAGAGGATTTGTCATAAATTATCTCTTTTTTTTTATCTCAATTACCCTAATCATTATTATAATAAAAATTAATAAAAAAAACAACTTATTATTCATTTTTTTAAAGCATTATTTTCATAGTTAAATACATTGAATTATAAGGCTCATACGAAAAAAATAACCTTGCGTAGTAACTTTTCAGCCAATGCCGTCAACTTAAAGAAAAGATTTTACCACAGAGAGCGTCGAGATCACAGAGAGAATCATTTTTTCTCTCTGTGGGCTCAGTGAACTCAGTGGTAAATATTTTTTTATTCTCTTAAGTTGACGGCATTGACTGTTCAGCCCCCCTTTTTAGGCCGCGAAGAGGCGAAGAGGCGAAGAGGCGAAGAGGCGAAGATTACGCGAAGTTTATTAGACGTATAGACCAATTTGGGGTGATTTTTTACGATTTAAAGTCATTTTAGGGTTGTTTTCCTTAAAATTCTTCGCGTGTCCTTCGCTTCCTTCGCGATCTCCCCAGTAACTTAATGTATATTGCTTAAAATTAGGCATCTACAAAAAGCTAAATCCCGCCTTCCGGGCTTAATATTTAGGGGATATTCGGTCCCAGGGCTTGTCCTTCGGACTTACCCTTGCGTAAGAAGGCCGTAAATGTTAGTAGTTTCCTTCTGATACAAGTATAACAGGATGGGAAGGATAGACAGGATGATGAGAAACATTTATCCTGTCTATCATGCTTATCTTGTAATATTATTTTTCAGAGGGAACGACCGATGTTAGTGGAATCTCAAACCAGAACGTAGACCCCTCCATCGGTGTGCTTTCACAACCAATTCGTCCTTGCATCATTTCTACAAGCTGTTTGCAAATGGCAAGACCTAAACCCGTACCTCCGAATTTTCTTGTCGTTGAAACGTCCTGTTGTGAGAATTTTTCGAAAATATACTCTTTTTTTTCAGGGGGTATTCCGATGCCTGTATCTTTTACTTCAAATCGAATCAGTGCCTGATCTTCCCCCAATCGTTTTATGCAACTGACATGTACGGATACTGAACCCTTTTCTGTGAATTTGACAGCATTGCTAGCGAGGTTAGTGATCGCTTGACGGATCCTTGTTGGATCAGCGATGACCTCTGTGGGGACGTCAGGAGCGAAATAGATGGAGAAGTCTAGGCCTTTTTCTTCTGCTTTAGGTTGCATGAGTTCTCCTACCTCTTCTACGACTTTGTGCAGATTGCAAGGTATAGCCTCAAGCTTTAACTCTCCGGCTTCGATCTTTGAGAAGTCTAGGATGTCGTTTATGACCTCTAGGAGCATTTTACCCGACAGGTTAATGCAGCTGACATACTTCTCTTGTTTTTCATCCAACCCTGTACTTGTTAAGAGAGAGGTCATTCCGATGACCCCATTTAATGGAGTACGGATCTCATGGCTCATATTTGCCAGGAAAGCACTTTTGGCTACAGTAGCTTCTTCAGCTTTTCTTTTCGATTTATTGAGATCGCGCATTGCCTTTTCGAGGTCTCGAGATCTAAAATAGGTGGACTGCGCAAAGTAGATTCCGAAGAAGATGATGACAGATAGAAAGATTCCATAAAATAATGTGAAGGCAGGAAGTATGGAGCGGTATTCTTTAATCAATGAAGCTCTTGGTTGCACTTTTATGCGCCAATGATTGTTGAAGAAGGAAAAGTCCGTTTCTACGCCGGGAAGGTTTTCTTCAAGATCTCCCGTTTCGTCACGGAAATACAAATCTTTATTTTTATCGGAGACGACGATTGAATAGTTTTTTAAAATTTCGGGAGTTAAAATCCCGTCGAAAAGGGTTTTTATGTCGAACCCCCCAACGATGAAGCCATCAAATACTCCTTTAGGGAAAAGAGGAACGTAGACCAGAAACCCTTTACCACCTTGCACGAGTTTGACGACCGGTGAAGATGAGGTTTTTTTCTGTTGTTTCATCTGTTTGATGGCATCTGCATGGCTATTGTCGTACATGAGATCAATATCTTTAGCAGCTTCGTTGCCCTCCCAGGGGGCAATCCAGCGGACATGAAACGAGGCGTCTGCCCATTCAATGACGTTTAATCCTGACTTCGCATCGATGTATGAAAGCGCATCCACCTCCCACTCTTCCTTTGGGGTACTTCCCCGGGCTTCCCAACGTTTAGCGATATGTTCCAACGACTGGATTCGAAGTTGCAAAAAGTTATCAAGAGTGGTTTTTACCTGTTCAGCTTTTGCTTCATTTGCTTTTTGAAATTGATAACGCTCCTGATCTTCCAGTGCTTGCCAGAGGACTACTGTGGCAATAAGAAATGCAAAAGTTGATGGAAGGGGAAGAAGGGGTGGAAGGGCGCCATCATATGTTTTGCAGTGTGTCCATGCGTAGGTGATGACGGTTGCTGAGAGGAGTAGCAATTCTATTGTTGGGCGTCCTTCAAGTTGGGTAAATTCAATCCATCCCATTGATTCTGCTCCTGTGGCCCACCCAAGAAATTCTATGCAGGCAAAGGCGATAGTGATGCCTGCGGTAACACGGAGAGTTAATTGACGCAAGCTAAAGCGTTTTTTATGAGCCATGATAATAAGAGATATTCCGAGGAAACAAAATCCTAAGGAGGTGTTGGGGGCCATTCTTCCGGCGTACGGTGAGTTCAGTGAGTGAGGTTGCTGCAGGAAGAGTTGGTCGATGCCAAAATCAACGCCTAGGAGGTATTGAAACAAAGTGAGGAAGGAGATGCCTGCAACGGTGCAGGCGAAAAAGAGTGCCAAACGTTTCCATTTGTGCATGACCATGATGCAGCATAGTGCTCCGCAGAAGAGAGCAAGGGCGGCATTGAACTGCATTGAGGTGAAAAAGCGGAAATCGTCGAGGATGCCGAATCTATAGAGATACCAACTTGCGAGTACAGAGCCGCTGGTAAAGGCAATGATAGAAGCCAAAACAAGGATTGCTGTTCTGGCCTTTGCGTTTGGTTTTCGGATCTTTGAGTCCATAGAATTATTTAATATAGGTTTCTTAATTACATCTAGCTCTTAAAGGTCTGTTTGTCAAGAGTAAACACATTCAAGATAAATTTGGGAGTACGGGGACTTGTCAGCCAGGGCTAACGCATTAAAATTTATTTAATAATGAACTGAATAGTTACAAGAATTTTAATGCGTTAGCCCTGCCACCTCCTATCCTTTGGTGTTCCTGGCCTTTGGTTTACAATAATTGGTGATCATGATAGATTGCGTGGCAAAGGACTCTGACTCAGCGATTATTCTAATTTTTTGTATGTATATGTGAAAAGCGAGCAGGGACGTGTAGCTTAACTTGAAATAGGGAGAAATCATGAATTTTACAGGGATTGTATCAATCTTCAATAGGCTATACAGCGGGAGCTTTTTGGAAGAGGAGGATTTGGAAGCTAAGGATTTGCGAAGGTATATAATAATTACTGGAATTGCTGTGTTTACTTTTTCAACCTTTACCTTCCTCGCTTTGGCAGATAAAAATAAGCGTTTACAAAATGCCTGCGATTCGAAGAGTCATTATCTCATCAAGTTCTGGAGTAATCTGGGAGCAGATGTAGACCACGTTGTTCGAGAAGCTTACAAGAGTAATAAAATAGGTACAATGCAAATTCTCTTCAATAGGGGAGCCGATCTCAATATGGTAGGTGATGATGGTAAGTCTCTTCTTCATTTGGCTTGTGAATCTGGTAATTTAGATGTAGCTCGTCTTCTACTTGGATATGATGAGACTGTTCTTGCAATTAGCGACAAAGAAACAGTAAGTACACCTTTACGTGTTGCTAGTAAACATGGGTGTGAAGACCTGGTTGAGTATCTCCTCACGAGTGGGGCTGAGGTCGACGCTCTTTCTGGAGGAGTTTGGCTTAGGGGAAGGTGTTGCATTTATGATAAATATGATAAAAGAAGAAAAGGAAGAACTCCTCTGTATGTTGCCTGTAGCAACGGACATACAAATGTTGCAAAGTTACTTCTTGATAAAAGGGCTAATATTGAAGCAACATCACCAGAAATCATTCGAACGTTTCCTTATAACCATGCTATGACAGCACTGCATGCTGCATGTAGAAATGGGCACTATGAAACTGCGGAGCTTCTTCTTGATAGAGGAGCAAAGATTGAAGCTGTTGATCGTCGAGAGGACACAGCGCTACATATTGCATGTCGAAACGGTAAAAAAAATATTGTTGAGCTTCTACTAGACAGAGGAGCAAATGTTGAAGCTAAGAATTGCAGAGGAATAAGCTCAGGTGGGGAAGATACACCCTTACACATCGCATGTGAAAAAGACGAAGGAGAAATTGTCGAACTTCTCATTAAAAGAAAAGCAGACCCAAATGCAAAAAACGGAGATGGACGCACTCCGCTGTTTGTCTATTGCGAACAAAAAGGTAAGTGGTCGCCCGACCTTGCAACAATTCTCCTTGAAGCAGGAGCCGATATAAATGTACGAGAGGAGATCTTATCCAAGGATACAATATTGGATGCTTGTTTGTCTAGACGTCACTGGAACAGAATTCGTTTTTTGGTGTCAAAAGGGGCCGATCTGGAGAATTGTTCATCCTTCAATTTTTCTAATGCTCTAAAGGATGTATGTGCGGCGGGCCACGAAGATTTGGTTGAACTTCTTGTCAACGGGCTATCAAAAAGTCCACATCTACAAACAATGATTAATGCACTTGTGTACCCGCCGACTGGTTTTCTAAATTCATACGTAAGAGTAACAGTGTTAGAAGTAGCCAGTAAGTTTGGGCATGAAGGTATCGTTAAAATTTTACTTGCTCATGGAGCTACTACAATAAGAAATGCCATAGATGTAGCAAAACAAGAAGGTCATATGAACATTGTGGTGCTATTAAGGGCTCATGAGAAATAATATTGGGGTCATAATCCGTACGCATGGTTCTGTGAGAGGTCGGGGCCAAAAGGGCCCACCTACTCGATACCCCATTGAACCTCCTATCCTTCCCCCCGTTGTACCCGTTGCCGTCAATAGACCGCACCTCTCCTTGCGCCCAGGCTCTGTAATTAGCCCCTTGTACCTACTCCCAAATTTATTGGGACTTGTTGATGAAGTAGGCGATGATATATAGTAGATGCCTGGAGTAAAAACTAGAGAAGAGTTAATTGCAGGCGCACAGATGAAATATTCGAATTTACGGTCATTTCAAAAGCATTTGCAAGAGGCTGCGCCTCAGCATTTTGTTCCTGTATATATGCTTCTTGGAAAGGATGATTTTGATCGGAAGGAAGCCGTCCAGCAGTTAGTTCCGGCTCTTTTAGGGAAAAGCAAGCCACCAGATCATGCGCTTAGAGTTTTTGATGGAGAGCGTCTCTCCATCGATGAGGTGGAGCAGGATTTGCATTCTATGACGCTCTTTGCGGACCGCCGTGTTGTTCTCATCAATCACGCAGAAAAACTGAACAAGCAAGCTACTTCTAAGCTAGAGAAGTATTTTGAAAATCCAAACCCTTCCCTGTTTCTTGTTATTTCGGCATCAACGATCAATCGTGCGACCAGGTTTTACAAAAATGCCGAAAAGATGGGAATCGTGCTCGATATAGCTGAAGAAAAACCTTGGGAGAAGGAGAACTCTCTAGCGCAAAAGGTTGTCGAGAAGGTTCAGAAGCAGGGGAAGACTATCGACCAAAATACAAGTCGGTATCTGATCAAGTATGCGGGAATGGATCAGGCTTCATTGCAACAAGAAGTAGAAAAGCTCATCTGCTATGTCGGGGAGCGAAGTCAAATTACTGAAGAGGATATTTGTGCGATATGTACAGGAGTGAATACCAAAAATGTGTGGCAGCTAGGAGATGCTATCTTCCGTCGCGATGCGAAGCTGGCTTTGTCGGTTGCAAATGGTTTGCTGGCTGATGGTGAGTCGTTTTTTGGGTTAGTACGGTTGATTCGTTCTCAGTTTCAAACGAAATTTCGGATCTGTTCGATTTTTTTAGCAGGTGGAGGTGACGCCGAGGTGCAGAAGCAGTTTCCGTATATGAGGGGACAAATCCTTCAGCAGAACACACAGCTTGCAAGAAGTTATGGAACGGATCGATTTCGGAAAGGTTTGCTGGCCATAGATCATTCCGAGTTATTAGCAAAAAATAGCGGTTTGTCGTATCCTCTTTTGTTTGAACGTTTAATCTTTACTCTGACAACAGCCTAAGGAACTGTGCAAAAATAAGTTATACATTTCTGATATCACAGCGCTTCAGCTGCAAGGCGCAAATCCGTAGCCAACTTCTTAGTTTTCAAGGATTTGCAACGTAGCAGATGAAGATGCTGT
>JAAKFP010000138.1 GCA_011065005.1 Chlamydiota bacterium
AATGTTATGGTCGCCAACCGGACTCGGGAAATCCGACCGTCCGGGATGAAAACGGGGGCCTCAGGAAACGTGATTTGAATAAGGATCTTATAAAATAGGCGCGCCTGAGATCTATCCAAACTACGATACGCTATAGAAAACCGGGCGGTCACCTACTTTTTGGTGTTCATCATGTTTTTTGGTGGCATTGTCAGCTTTTTTACCTTGGGCCAGTTGGAAGATCCCGTTTTTACGATCAAGTCAGCAACAATTTCCACAAAATATCCTGGAGCCAGCCCCGAAGAGGTGGAGCTAGAAGTTACCGACCGGTTGGAGCTAGCCATCCAAGAGTTAACACAGCTTAAACGGATCTATTCTACTTCCAGCGCTGGAAAGTCTACGATCAAGGTAGACATCAAAGATCAGTATTGGTCGGATAAACTGCCACAGATTTGGGACGAGCTGCGCAAGAAAATCCGCGATGCCGCCAAAGATTTACCACCAGGTGTGGAAGCTCCTGTGGTATCAGATGATTTCGGTTTCGTTTACGGTTTTTTGCTTGCCTTAACAGGTGATGGCTTTAGCCCTCGCGAGGTTGAGTATTATGCAGATGCTCTTAAAAAAGAGCTTAGCCTGATCGAAGGGGTATCTAGAGTCGATCTTTGGGGTGTTCAACCCCAAGTGATCTATGTCGATTTCAGTGAACAGAAGCTAACAGAGTTGGGCGTGTCGGGAGCTACCATGGTTGACACCTTAAGCAAGCAGAACATGGTGGTTGATGCAGGAGGAAGTGAACTTAGCACCAACAGGATGCGTATTGCACCGACGGGGGAGTTTAGACACCCTGAGGAAATTGGGGAACTTATGATACGTCCAAGTTCCATGGATACTTTTAGTCAGCTTGTGTCTCCTTCCGGTCGTCTTATGGGACCTCGACAACTAGGCCCTCAAGCTATAGAAGAACTTACTGCTCAGGGGGAGACGGGGAGTGGCGCCGGCACTTCGGACTTTATTAAGTTGAAAGACCTGGCGACAATTCGTCGGGGGTATTTAGAGCCGCCGCAGACTATGATGCGCTACAATCAACAACCAGCCATTGCGATTCAGATTGCAGGGGCTGATGATGCCAACATTGTACATGTTGGGAGGAGAATTGATGAGAGATTGAAAGAGCTCAAAGCATTACTCCCTGTGGGTGTTGAGTTTCATAAGATTGCTTGGCAGTCCGACATTGTTGACGAATCGATTCAGTCTTTTTTGGTAAATCTTGTCGAAGCAGTTCTCATCGTTCTAGCAGTTCTCATCATTCCTAGTGGTTTAAGAATGGGATTTATTATTGGATTCGATCTGATTATTACCATTTTAGCAACCTTCATTTTCATGGCTGTCTACGACATTCCTCTACAAAGGATGTCTCTAGGTGCTTTGATCATCGCTATGGGAATGATGGTCGATAACGCCATTGTTGTTTCTGACAGCATTGCTGTAAAAATCAGACAGGGGATGGATAGGGTAGAAGCGGCAGTAGAATCTGCAGCATCGTCTGCCTATCCCTTATTTGCCGCTACGATTGTTGCTGTGCTCGCATTTTTCCCCATCTATCTATCGACCGCTGGTGCAGGTGAGTACTGTAATACTCTGTTTTTGGTTGTGGCAGCGGCTCTCCTCATCAGTTGGCTGGTAGCGATGATTATCACACCTTTACAGTGTATTGACTTTCTATCCGAACCTGAATCTTCTCAAGGAGAAACGGGAAAAAAAGATGAGTTCGACACACCCTTCTATAATCGGTTTCGTAATATCTTAGCCAAACTGATTCGGATGCGTTTTCTCACCATCGGAATTATGGGAGGGTTGCTTCTTATCTCCATCTTTTGCTTCGGTTTTGTGAAGCAGATGTTTTTTCCAGACTCTTCCCGACCACAGATGATGATCGACTATTGGGCCCCCGAGGGAACTCGTGTGCAGCAAGTCTCTGAAGATATAAAGGGGCTAGAGGAGAAGTTCCTAGCAAGTCCACTAACAAATAGCATCACCACATTCATCGGAGCAGGTCCCCCTAGATTCTATTTACCGGTTGATCCTGAAGGCCTAAGCCAAAATTATGCGCAGGTCATTGTCAACTTCCCAGATTACAGGAATGTAGACCCATTTATTGAGGAGTTGAAACCTTGGGCTGAAAAGAATTTTCCTCAAGCCATGATCCGTTTTCGAAAATACGCAGTAGGAACAGCAAACACCTGGAAGTTTGAAGCGAAGTTCAGTGGGCCTGCTACCGCAGATCTGCAAATTCTTAGAGATCTCGGAGATAAAGCTCTAAGTATCGCTGAGACTTCACCATTTGGTACAGATTGGCGTATCGATATGATGAATCGCGACATGAAAATCGTTCCCGTTTTTGATCAGAAAAGAGCACGCCTTATTTCGATCACTAGAGACGACATCGCCAGAACAACGCGTCGTGGTTTTGACGGCATTCGAATGGGGTTATATCGTGAGCGGGATAAGCTTCTTCCTATTATTGTGAGAAGTGTCAAAGAGGAGAGAGATCAGTTTTTTAATCGCATCGATGTGCTACAAGTGCAGCCGGTGTTTACCACAAAAACCATTCCTCTGGCACAAGCAGTATCAGATATTAAAGTAGAATGGGAAGATCCTATCATTGCTCGGTTTAACAGGAGGCGCGCCATTACAGTACAAGGCGGCCCTAAATTGGGGATGACATTTCCAACACTTAAGGCGAATGTTGGCGATAAAATCGAAGATATTGAGCTGCCCCCAGGGTATGAGCTGTTTTGGGATGGGGAAACATTCAGCACCAAAGAAGCACAAGAGTCTCTTATCCCAGGGGTAATACCCTCAGTGGTCCTTATCGTCTTTCTTATTATTACCATTTTTAACTCCTACCGTCCGTTGATCATCATTCTTCTTACCATACCCTTTGCTGCTATTGGAATTACCTGGGGGCTTTTGTTGCTCCAGACTCCATTTGGATTTTTGGCGTTGTTGGGAGCAATGAGCTTAGCAGGGATGATGAACAAAAATATTGTTCTTCTTCTCGACGCTTGTAGCGAGAATGTCGCGAGTGGAATGGATCGCTATAATGCTATTATAAGCGCATCTGTAACTCGTGTGCGGCCCGTTCTTCTTGCTGCAGGCACAACCGTGTTGGGGGTTATACCTCTTGTTACAGATGTGTTTTGGACCGCCATGGCTGTAACGATTATGGCAGGACTTGCCTTTGGGTCCTTGCTGACGCTTGTCGTTGTTCCTGTTCTCTATTCGATACTCTACAAATTAAAAAGCCCAAAAAAAGATCAAGAGGGAGATGACGATGCAACAGCCTCCTAACATCAGAATCACGTTTTGGGTAGTTCTTTGTTTGATGGTTCTAAGTCTGAACGGCTGCATTAAGGTTGGACCCAACTTTTCAAGGCCTCATGCTCCTTGCAAGCAGGAATGGATCGATGCAGACTCAGAAAAAGTATCGATCACAGAGAAACAAATTTGTTGTTGGTGGAAAGCTTTTAATGACCCCATATTAGACAAGTTGATTTACATTGCCTATGATCAAAACCTTCCTCTTCAAATTGCTTGTTATCGTATCATGGAAGCAAGGGCAAGGTTGGGTATCGCTATTGGAGAGTTCTTCCCTCAACTTCAAGAGGGGATAGGCTCGGCTAATCGAGAGAAGCTTAGCAAAAATGCCCCGAATATTGGACCCACTCCCGATCTGTATTTTAAAGACTATCAACTCGGTTTTCAGGCAGCCTGGGAGCTTGATTTTTGGGGAAAGTTTAGACGAGCTATCGAGTCTGAAAGAGCAGAACTCTGCTCTTCTTATGCAAACTATGATAATGTTCTCGTTCTCCTTCTCAGCGATGTGGCCGCTATTTATGTGCAAACCAGAACGATCGAAGAGCAGATCGATATCATCCTTGAAAATATTAAAGTCCAAGAGCGCAGCTTGCAGATCGTTAATGCACAATTCCAGGGAGGTTTTGTTTCAGAGTTAGACGTCCAGCAGGCGACAACCTTACTGCGAGGTACAGAGGCAAGGCTTCCAGATCTTGAAAGGCAGCACCGGCAAGCTCAGAATGCCCTTAGCGTCCTTTTAGGGATCGCTCCACAAGATCTTGACTGTCTCCTAGAAGGTCATGGAAAAATACCTGATGCCGACTCCGAAATTTGGGTCAACATGCCCGAATCTCTTCTCTATAGACGCCCTGACGTTCGCCAGGCTCTGTTCGATGCAGCAGCCCAAAGCGCTCGGATTGGAGTCGCCTTTGCAGATTTTTTTCCGCAGATCTCCCTTACCGGAGTGATCGCTCTAAACTCGAGTGGTGATTCCATAGCAAATGTGAATATGTCGAGTGGTAATCTTTTAAGCCGTGACAGCTTATCTTTCAACTATGGAACAAACTTTGCATGGCCGCTCCTAAATTATGGCAGAATCACAAACCGAGTTCGTGTGGAAAAAACTCGCTTTTGTCAGCTCGTCATCAATTACCAAAATATCGTCCTTCGAGCGTATCAAGAGGTGGAAGACGGTCTTGTTGCTTTCCTAAAGTTTCAAGAGCAGGAAGAGTATTTGGCCGAAAGCGTCAAAGCCGCTCAGCGTTCTGTTGACCTTTCCGTTACGCAATATGTTGAGGGTATGGTCGACTATACAAGAGTTCTTAACACGGAACAATCTCTCATCAATGAAGCTGAGAATCATGCCTTAGCAAAGGGAGAGATCGCCTTAGGTCTTATTTCCACCTACAGGGCTCTTGGAGGGGGTTGGGAACTTAAATACCATTTCGAAGAATGCTATGAAGAGAAAGAAAAGGATGCCGAAGAGTTTATGGAGACTCCTGTAGATAAGAGTGGATCACCTCAATGGAGAGGAGGGCTGTTTTGATGTTGGGGGATTTATTCCGAAGAGGATCGGGACAAAAACCACGATTAAGCTTCCTGGGCGTCCTTCTAATTTTCATCTTTTTTTTCTTGGTGGGACCTCTTTTACCTCATAAATTTGTCGAACCATTCATCAATATCACTTTTAGCTTTCTCATTATATCTTCCATATTTACTTTGGGTTACAAGCGCTCCCTTCTGATCTCTGTAGGCCTAGTTGCCCTGCTGGCTGTCGTTCTTAATTCAATCACTCTATTTCAGCATGAATTCTGGCTTGATCTCATAAGCATGATGTTTGCTATCTGCTTAATAGGCTGGGTGACGGCTAGACTTTTCAAACGAGTATTTTTTGTGGAATCTTTCGAAACCAATCTAGTCTTCGGATCGATATGCGTCTATGTTCTTTTAGGTGTTCTCTGGGCGCTGATCTATTTAATGATTGAACATGTGACACCCGGATCCTTTGTGGGTATACAGGAGGCCTTGGATCGAATGGATCCAGATGTGGAAGTTCATGGAACGCTATTTCATCTCTTCTTGTATTACAGCTTTGTGACGCAAACGACATTGGGATATGGGGATATTTCGCCAATGACACCTATTACAAAAAACCTTGCAGCCATGCAAGCGGTCATGGGCGTCTTCTACTTAGCAACTCTCGTCGCCGGCATTGTCGGAATGCTTCTCCGTCAGAGCGAAGGCGCAAGAGAGGAAAACTAAACGCAAAGGCGCAGAGGCGCAGAGAAATTCTTAACCCCGTCTAAAGAATTATGCATTCATTTTCCCTAAAAAATGACGGATCTTTTTCCAGGAGCCATTTTTTTACTTTTCCATCTGTATGAAGGAGAAAAAAGTTTTTGCTTCTCTTCATTTCACTAAGAAGATAAGGATCATTTTGGTAAAACCACTCCATTACCTCGGTTTGGCCTCTTTCAGCAGCAACCTGAAATCCTGACTTGCGACGAAAAACACGTCTTCCAATAGACTTAGGATCTCGTTCTTTCAGCCAATCCAACGATTTAATTTGACCATTGGATGCTGCAATATGAACGAACGATTCACCATTTTCTTTGAGTTTCCTAAAAAGGTTTGAGTCCTTTGCATGAAACCAATCCATCGTTTTAATCCGACCCAATTGAATTGCTATATGAAAGGGTATCAGGCCCGAATCATCATATCGATTGATGAAATTAGGATCTTCTGCATAAAGCTTTTCCAATCCGTCTATGTCCTCGTTATCAATGGCATCATGTAAGGGGTTAGTGCACCCAAAAGTTTCGTCACTAGTAGAAGAGGCGTCAGTAGAGAGACTGTGAGATAATAAAGACTTCTTTTGTGGATCTTTTTTTCGAGTGGAAGCAACTGATGCAGATGCTTTTGAAGCTATCTCTTCAATACTATTTCTTAATGCTACATTGGCTTGAAGAGCAGTAGCTGTAATTGGTTTTTTACATGTAGGACAAGAGGAACTTTTCGAAGAAATCCATTTCATCAAGCGTTTTTTTTCAAATGTATGACCACAACCACTCACACTCCACGGATCTTTCATAAGTTTCTTGCCGACCGGACAGTAAAAAGACTTTGGATAAGATATTGATCCAACAAACAAGCCCATATTCTCCTCCATTATAGATGAATTGATTTTGATTGACAGGGAGTCCCTCTATTCCTTAAAACTAGTAAATTTTCCTTTTTTCTAAAAGAAGAATTTTTGTAACCGTTCACGCCCCCTTTTTTAGGTCGCGAAGAGCTCGAAGAAGCGAAGATTACGCGAAGCTTTTTTAGAATTCAGGTCAATTTAGGGTGATTTTTGGGAAAAGGGCCGGGGAAAAGGGGAAAAGGGCCGGGGGAAAAGGGGGAACGGAAAAGGGCCGTGCCTGCATTAGGGAAAGCGCCGGTAAAAATCGACAAGGAGTAGTGGATGAAAGAGCCATACGTTGAAGGAATAGCAAACCGCAACGGCCACGAGTCATGCGCGGGTAGTCGTGAGGCT
>JAAKFP010000139.1 GCA_011065005.1 Chlamydiota bacterium
CCCCGGTTCCTGATCGCACAGCCACTGATAAACTGGCAAAGTTTTAGTTTCATTGATAATTCCGCCTTGAGGACTTTTGGAAAGGATCAAACGGTTTTTGAAATGCTTTAACGTTTTTAAATCACTTGGACGTATTTCTTGAGACCACTTTATCTCAACAGCCTGAACAATATCATTGGGAAGCCAAATAATATCTACTTCTCCTTGCCCCTTAAAATAATAGGTTTTGGCCAACCGATGGCAATGGCTTGCCACAGATGCCTCAACTATGGTATGTTCGGATGGTTTTGAATTTAAGTATCCCTCCCTCTGCAGCCAGTTTGACAAGGTGCGGTGAATGAATGGGTCGGTAAAATGAAACTTTCGATCTTTGCGTGGAAAACCTTGTTTTTTATTTTGATCAAACGCTTGCAAGTTAATCAGAAGCCCCATTCTCTCTAATAAACGACAGTAATCAATCAGAGTTTCCTTGCTAACCAATCCTACCTTTTGTGTTAATCCTGAATAGGAAATCTGTGATACGCCAACTGTGAGCAGGGCATGTAATATTCCCATAAGTGTGTTTTCATTCTTTCCACGCTTCAAAACATCACCACGAATCCATTGTTCATAGGTCGCAAAAGTAGCATTTCCCACCTTTCCTGTTTGAGCCAACTCATTGATAGCACGCAGATATCCTCCACAGATCAAGTAATCTTGGAATAACACATATAGACCTTGATTCTCAGGGATCTTTTTAGGAGACCGTAATTTCACATACTCAGCGAAAGACAAAGGATATAAATGAAAATCTGTTTGTTCAGCCGCACCTCGTCTTCCTGGAAAACGCATGGCGGCGTCCTTCAAGATTAAGGTATCAGAACCTGTTAACAAACACACGCCTTGTTTAAAGAAACCTTCATCAGCCAAGGCCTTAATAACGCGATCCCAATCCTTTACAAATGTGATCTCATCAATAATTAATAAAAATGGTTCATTTGTGATTTCTTTAAGGAAAAAACGTAAAACCTCACCTAGCTCTTTTGCATCAAATATCTCATCACATGGCAAATATAATATTCGTTGAGGTAATAAGAGGCGTTTTTGTAAGCAGTGTTTTATTAATAATTTGCACGATGTTGACTTTCCAATCTGTCTTCCTCCAGTCAGAATATAGATCCCGGGGGTCATTTTGTCCAATGGCTTCCACCAATCGGCTTTGTGTTGATATTTTAACTGTGACAATGCTGCCAGGTGAGGATCTGTGCTATAGAATTGCTTCAGACCTGCTTTGAAGAGGTTATGGTTTAGGTATCTATCTAGCATTTATAATGGTCCTATATTGAAATTTGTTATAAATACACGGTAGCACAACTAGACAAGTTTGTCTAGTGATTGTTAGACAAATTTGTCTAATAGGCTCCTTGTCAACTAGCCTGCATTTCTCACTAGCTCCAGAAGTTTTATCTGCTTTCAAATCAAAAAAACAACATGAGTCATTTTCGATTTGATATTAAATTCCATACCAAGTGAGCCGCAAGTGAATGCCGTTTTTTGAAACACTGGAACAAAATGGATTTAATGCTCTATGTGCCGGTGCTAGACATGTAAAAAACGTCAGTGGTTGTAAATCTGATGTTTTGGTTTGTCAATGGTTGTAACAACTACACTCTTTTGGGTTAATTCAGGGAGCCTTTCGTCCAGATAACGATGTCGTTAAATTAAGAAGTTTGATACGTCAAAGGAGTATGTTGATCATTCACGCAGCCAAGCATGTACAACATATGCAAAAAGCACTTTCATAGATGAATATTCAGAGACTTACTGCAGCTAAAAGAAAAAAATTTTGTCAACGCAAAATGAAAATGTCTCGAAACCCCATAACACGTGCAAATTTTATCCGTAAGCCCTGTAATGGTATGCTCTAATTCTTTAACTTCAACAGAAGTTGCCTAGTAACACTCAACGTAAGCGTTCAGACCCTTGGTTTATAACCGGTAGAGTAGAGAGGCGGGGGTTTAAGCCCGCCCCCCTCGTCGAACCGTACGTACAGATTTCCCGTATACGGCTCTCCGATAGTCTTCGATAATAAAGCATGCACAGTCCATTTGAGTTGGTTGTCTGCTTGGCTTTATCACCTAGTTTCCATCTCAATAGAGAGAGTTTAACCGGCATGCCTGGTTCGGGATTAAATCCCTCTGGCAGCCTTCCCGTCGTAGAGTTTGTTCTCAAGCGGACCTCCTTATTTTGATTGAAACGTGACTAAAGGACGGCCCCTTTGCTCCATGGGCGTTACCCCACTTCTCTGCTCCTACGGGCCGAGCCGACTTCTTCCATGGCTGGTCGGCGGTTATGGATTCCCGACCTCCATTGTTTACGCTCATGTAAGTCTGAGCCGTAATCCATGGCAGATCTCCCAGGACCTGTCGTTGTTCTTTCAGAGCGCGCTCTCCCCAACCACCCCGGTCGATCCAGTGGGTGTCTATGCACATTTCATCTCCCACTGTGACAGATTTCACCATCTTCGGAAGGTTGATCGATCGACAGTTCGCGTAACGAAGCCGAAACGGGTTTGCTTTACTAGGGCTCACTCTTTTGTTGTCCAGAGGAAACCATCCTCTTTTGCCACCATGTGACCGCTTCGTTTCGCGTGCTTGGTCTCCCTCCCACCCCGAAGCGCAACTAAATGCTGTACATGCAATTGGCATTTTTAGTACCTCTCAACTAAATAGAACAACGGTGTTTTACACCTGGCATACCGAAGATCGCGAAGGAAACGAAGAATACGCGAAGATTTTTTATGAAATAGTTAAATTCTTCGCATGTCCTTCGCTTTCTTCGTGTTCTTCGCGGTTAACAGATAGAGATGAACGGTTACCTCACAATTTTTCAGAACAATTTATTTTATTTGCTTTTTGTAAACCTGTCATTTAAAGTTTAAATTTTATTGATAAACAGGAGGTTATTATGACAGTTGATACATCTCAAAATAGACAACTAGGTGTCTGGGAATCTTCTCCCTTTCAAATCACGCTCTACGACACAAAAAATACTCTAACAGCTGAAGCTACTCACACAGACGGAAAGAAGACCCACTTTGCCAGTAAAAGTATTACATGTGGCATCCTGGGCAAACATGATGAAGCTCTGAAGTATGAGATGCAGGCTCTAGAGCTTAGGAAAAAACTTCTCGGCGATAAACACCCTGATGTGGCAGTAAGCTTGAACAGTGTGGGAGGAACTTTTGGGGCCTTAGGCAAACATGCTGAAGCTCTGAAGTATGAGATACAAGCTCTAGAGCTTTTTAAAGAACTTCTCGGCGATAAGCACCCTGATGTGGCAGCAAGCTTGAACAATGTGGGAGCAACTTTTGGAGCCTTAGGCAAACATGATGAAGCTCTGAAGTATAACATGCGAGCTCTAGAACTTTTTAAAGAACTTCTCGGCGATAAGCACCCTGATCTGGCAACAAGCTTGAACAATGTGGGATTAACTTTAGAGAAATTTGGAGAACGTGCAGAGGAACTGGGCTCTTTGCAAAAAGCCTTGGAACTTTTAAGAAGTTGGCTTGAAGAAACCCATCCATATATCCTCCTTATTACACAGCAAAATGGCCCTTTGTATTGAGAAACTTGGAAGAAAAGAGTAAACTCAATTTTACACAACAAAAGCTTCTGCTGGGAAGGCGCTTAATATTGTAAGGATGATCCAAACAATATCTAACCCAGAGTTTCCTTAAGGAGCCTTTTCTAAATATTTTTTTAACAGGAGACCTTTATGACAGTTGATACTTCTCAAAATAGACAACTAGGTATCTGGGAATCTTCTCCCTTTCAGATCACGCTCTATGACACAAAAAACACTCTAACAGCTGAAGCTGCTCACACAGACGGAAAGAGGACCCACTTTCCCAGTAGAAGCATTACATGTGGCATCCTGGGCAAACTTCCCCATGCCGTTCTCATAGATAAAGTCGCTCACCTAGCCAAGGAAAAGATCGCCTTATTCCCTTACCCTAAAGAAGGACCGACAGAGCTGTGGGTCTTTGAAGCAGAAAAAATGGCCGGCCTGGAAATTAGGCAGGGTAAAGAGCATCTTAAGAAAACAGATGATACTCTTGGCGCCTATCAAAAAGCCCTCGAAAACTTCCAGACTGCTCTGAAACTCCAAGAAAAATTTAAAGGAAATACAGCTGAATTGCAAGAAGCCGTTGCCGCTATTAAAAAAACCATCACTTTACTCAAATGCAACCAAAACCCAGAGATTTACCTTCCCAACGAAAAGGCAAACGAAGCCTTTAATGAAGTCATAACAACCTACCAAGAGGAAAAAGACATCTTTGAATGTTTTAAAACACTCTTAAGCGTTACGGAGGAGAAAGAGTTTGCTCCCCAGCACCATTTCATGTCTGCACTTATTCATGAAGAAACAGGGGATTTTTTATTTGCTGTTAAAGATTATCTATCCCTTGCAGAAGACAACCCCCGTGCTTTGGCATGCATTGAAAAAGCCTACGACTTACTTGACGCCGCACTCGCTAAAAATAGCGATGAAGATCTTCTCATGAGAAAAGATGGGGTGAGGATGATTTTTGAAAAGTGCCTTGAGACCCTAAGTCGAACCTCTTCTCAAGAAAAAGCACCCACCTGCTTCATCTGCTTCAACGTTTCAGAAAAAGATGTGGGTGCGTGGCTTGAGGAAACGCTTGTACCGGATCTCGATAAAGCTGGCATCAAACCCATCTTTTGCTTTAGAGATTTAAACCAAGGACAAGATCTCGATAACTTTCAAAAGATAGCAAGACATGCAGATCAGGTAATCATTGTCTGTACACCCGATCTAAAAACCAAATATGAAGAGAGAAAAAAAGCTCCCGTAGGCTTAGCACAAGAAATCCGAATGATTGAAGGACGTTATAATGATGAAGACAAAGCTGACGCCATCTTTCTCATCTATCTAAAAGGCACGCGAAAAGAGGTCCTTCCTACAGCTTATTTTGAACCGATCCTTGGAACAGAGTTTGCCTCGTTTAAAGGAGCTGTTGAATTTGACTATTTTTCTAATGCGTTTGAACTTTTTAGCGCTATGCGAAAGGTTTCCAGAGAAGATGGAAGAGGTCTCAGAGAAGTTTTCCTGAAAGAAGCAAAAGAGATTCTTGAGGGAAAAGTTAATCCGGAAGAAATTATCCAATGGAAACAAAGCCGCGAAGCAAAGAACAGGGCCCTATATGACTCAATTGCTCATCGTATCTCTGTCCATACTCAAATGGTGAATCTTCCCCTTCCTGCCAAAGATTTTACAGGAAGAGAAAAAGAGCTTAAAGATCTTCATGATGCATGCACACACCGACACCGTGTAGCGATCTCAGGAATTGGGGGAGTGGGAAAAACTGCCCTTGCTGTGAAGTATGCCCATGACTACCAATCCCACTATCAGTGGGTTCATTTTATTTCAGGGACAACTCCTGACACAATCACAACAGGTCTTCTTAAGCTGGCTGATGATCTGAAAATCCCTCAAGGTAAAACCCCAGAGCGTTTAGAATGGTTGAAAAGTAGACTCGATAGATTGGAATATGAATACCTTCTAATTTTTGATGGTGTCGATCATCCTCAAGCCTATGAAGAACTTGAACGTCTCTTGCCCAGCAGGGGAAAGTGCCTTCTCGTGACATCACGTATGCATGAGAATGCTAGAAAACTAGAATTTGAGGTGATAGAAATTCCTCTTTTTACACCAGAAGAAGCCGTTGACTATTTGGTTCAGGCAACAAAAAACCCTGACCGTGAACAAGCCGCAATATTAGCTGAGAAACTGGGATATTTTCCGTTAGCTTTGACTCATGCAGCTACCTATATCCGTGAGAGGGGGATGAGTTTTAAACTTTATCTGGAGGGATTTGAAAAATATGAGCTCGAGCTCTTCAAGGATGAAAGGCTTACCCTGAATAGAGAAGAAGAGACGATTTTAACAACTTGGAAGATTACTATGGATACCATTGAAAATTTCCACAAGTGCTCTTTAGCTAAAGAAGTCTTAAATTTTTTCTCATTCTTAGCACAGACTCCTATTCCTATGACACTAGTTGAAAATTGGTTTGCAAAGTTTTCCCCTGGTAATTCTGGTATCGAACTTTCTGATGCTCTTCGACTTCTTTGCAGTTATTCAATGATTGAAAGTCCGGTACGAGATGCTTATGATATTCATCTTCTCGTGCAAACCGTAATGCGCGACCAACTCGCTCCCGACAAGCAGCAGGAAATTCTCAACCAAGCTGTTCGAATATTTGATGCACTCATCAAAGACCTAGATCCAGAATTGCCTGAAAAAAGAAGAATATTAGACGTTTTCATTGCCCACATCAAAAAAACTGTCGAGCACATCCTAAAACTTCCCCTTCAAGAAGACGGCGTTCACGATGTTTTGACAGTTGTTTGTGACTATTATCTCTACGAAGGAAAATTCAATAATGCAGAAAACACAGTGCGAATCCTTTTGAATCTATCCGAAGAGAGCTCAATAAGAAAAGCAGGCGCTTTAGATCAACTAGGGATAAGCCTAGGTGGGATGGGCAATCATGATGAAGCTCTGAAGTATAAGATGCAAGCCCTCGAGCTTAGGAAAGAACTTCTCGGCGATAAGCACCCTGATGTGGCAACAAGCTTGAACAATGTGGGATCCACTTTTGGTGAATTAGGGAAACATGATGAAGCTCTCAAGTATAAGATGCAAGCCCTCGAGCTTAGTAAAGAACTTCTCGGCGATAAGCACCCTTATGTGGCAACAAGCTTGAACAATGTGGGATCAACTTTTGGGGACTTAGGCAAACATGCTGAAGCTCTCAAGTATAAGATGCAAGCCCTCGAGCTTAGGAAAGAACTTCTCGGCGA
>JAAKFP010000014.1 GCA_011065005.1 Chlamydiota bacterium
AGCCTTGAAGCTGCGTACATGTGCTTAAAATTCGTGGTAAATTTTCAAAATCCAACCGGATTTTGTTGTCATAGGCAAATCTGCAGTCAACTTATTAGTTTCCAAAGATTTGCAACAAAGCAATTGAAGATGATAGGACAGCATAAATGTAAAAGTTATTTTTTCTAGCTTCCTAAGGTTGCTCCTGTTCTGTTTTGTTATCTAAGAATTATTTGAACTCTCTGCTTTTCTGTTGGGGTTCTTTATTGATGGTTTCTTCACTCAACAACGTCACCCCGTTGGTGGACTCCGTAATGGCTACGGTTTTTCCAAAAAAGGTTAAGATGTAAACTGTGGTCTTAGGGGTAAGGGAACGTCGTTCCAGAATTTTGATCGAACTCGTTTCATTGACTTGCTGCATGCGTGTTGTCAACATCCGTTTGAGTATCCACATAAAAAATACGATAAAAGCGATAATTCCCACTAAATAGAAGAGCATGTTGATGAATTCCTGATAAAAGCGGGAATCCCCCCCCTGTTCCGCGCGTTTTAGCTCTTCTTCAAGGGAAGGCGGAAGCTTTTCTTTGACTTCTGTTTGTGTGGTTATTGTCGTTTTATGTGTTTCTGCTTCAGTAGTTTCCACGGAAGATAGTGTCCCGCAGGCGCATTGGCAAATAAAAAGGCAAAATAGGGCAATCAGACGATTGTTTTTTATCATAAGTGTTCTCTTTGTTCTTATTTAGGTATGGGTATGGCGGAGAATAGGTTTTTTTTCAATTTATTTCTCCTAACCCAGATTATTATAGATATGATATGATTTTTGCTAAAACAAATGTGAGAAAAGTATGAAAGGACTTATCGCTCTAGACATCGACGGAACGCTGACCGCAGATATCCATAGTATTCCTTTGGAGGTGGTTCGCTACTTAGAACGTTTAGTTTCAGAAGGGTGGCAGATCTGCCTGATTACTGGTCGCTGCTATGCCATGGCTTCTTTCGCTCTTGAGGCTTTGCGTTTTCCCTATCACTTGGCTGTACAAAATGGAGCGATTATTCTGGATATGCATTCCAAAAAGATTTGCCATAGGCAGTATTTGGATGTTCGAGTCATCTCTTCGATGGAAAGAATCTGTGAAGGGGAGCCTACGGACTTTATCGTTTATACAGGAATGGAAAATCAGGATATTTGCTACTACCGACCAAAATGTTTTGACTCACAAATCCTCCAATATATCGAACAGAGAGCTGTATCTTGCAAGGAAAATTGGGAACCAGTGGACAGCTTTGATGAGCTCTCATTTCCTTCTATTACCGCGATGAAGTGCATTGGACCGATCGATGTCGTAGAGCGCATTTCAGAGAGGGTGAAAGTTGAACTAAAGTTACAGGTTCCAGTGATACGGGATCCCCTTGGAGAGAACATATTCGTAGCACAGGCAACACATCCAGAGGTGAATAAGGGGGGAGCTGTACGCAACATTAAGAGGCTGCTAAACCTGCAGGGGCCAGTGATTGCTGCCGGTGATGATCACAACGACCGTTCTATGTTGGAAGAGGCGGATTTCAAGATCGTGATGGAATCAGCTCCAAAAGAACTCAGAGAGATCGCGGATCTTGTTGCTGCTCCAGCAGAAGAGAGGGGAGTAATATCCGCTTTGGAGCAAGCAATAAAACTCAAGGGGGCGTAACGAATATGATAGGGACCATAGGATTTAAAGACCTTCGAATCGTATGTATTTTAGGAATTGAGGATGAGGAGAGAGTGAAAGAACAGGAGATCTTTGTCGATTTCAGAGTTACTACCGATTTTTCCAATAGTGCTGACAGCGATCATCTTGAAGATACTATTGATTATGTGACTTTGGCGGAAATATGTACTAGGCTGGCAAAGGAAAATCAGTTTCAGCTTCTAGAGAAATATGCTGCTGAAGTTTTGGAAGCCGTCCTAGACAATAGCAACATTCTTGAAGCATCGATCAAAGTCAGAAAACCAAAAGGACTGGCATCGGCAGCGTATTCGTTCGTTGAATTGTCAAGAAAGAGAACATGACGATGGCTTGGACTTTAGTCACAGGAGGCGCAAAGCGGTTAGGTGCTGAAATATGCCGCACGTTAGCGAAAGAGGGGTATCCTATCCTTGTTCATTATCGGTCCAGCAAGGATGAAGCCGATACTGTGGTGAAGGATTGCTGCCGTTTAGGTGTGCAGGCGGAAGCCATTCAGGGTGATTTTTCCAGCCCCAAAGCGACGGGTGAATTTATTCAGGAGGCGAACTCTCGCTATCCCGATATCCAGAACCTTGTTAACAATGTTGGCAACTTCTTCGTGAAATCTGCTTTAGAAACTCCGGAGGAGGTATGGCTAGAACTCTTTCAGACCAACTTTCATGCTCCTCGAACCTTGTCTCAAGCTTTTGTATCGAGTATCGTTGAACACCAGGGAAGCATCGTGAGCATCGGCACGGTGGGAGTTGGAGCGATCAAAGCTGATACGAAATGTCCTGCCTACACCATCTCTAAAACGGCATTGCTTCTCTTGACAAAGTCCTTAGCACGAGAGCTGGCAGGTTCCCGTGTTAGAGTTAACATGGTGTCTCCTGGAGAATTAGAGAATTCGATGACACTGTCGGAGAACCTATCAAAACTTCCTATGGGAAGGGCGGGAACTCTTGAGGAGGTTGCTAGAGTGGTGGCTTACCTTCTCGATAAAAAGAGTGAGTACATTACGGGCCAAAACATCGAAGTTTCGGGAGGGTTTGGACTGTAATATGATTAGAGAATTGGTGAATCTTGCGGTTACTGAAGGGCGGCGTAGGCAAAGTAAACAGACAGGTTTTGTTCACTATTGTTACTATGCTGACGAATCAGAACATCATGACACGATACCCACCTATGAGAACCTCCTCTTCGTCTTAGCTCTTTTGCGCAGTCGGATTGGCGACAATATCACTGAGGCCAAGAGGATGTTGGAGAAAGTTCTCAGCTATCAAAACAAGGTTGGAGGGCATTCTCCAGGCAATTTTCCGATCTGTCTTCATGAGTATCCTTTTTGTTTTGACAGGTGGCATGGGGTTCAATTACTTGCACCGCTCTATTGGATACACCACCATTTCCACTCTATTTTGGGAAGGAAGTTAGCAGCACAGGTCAGGAATGCGGCAGAAGAAAACATTAAGCATTGTCTACTTACTCTAAAGGAAAATTCGGCGGATTACCTCACTACACTTAACATCGCAACAGCGGCAAAGGCTTTGGGGAAGGATTTAGATCTTCCAGACATTGAAAAAGAAGGTGAAGAGCTTCTCGCTATCCTTTCTGGGATGGGTTCGCAGCCTGTATGGTTTTCCAGCCAAGGATTAAGCAGAATGATCGCATCTTTACAACTGGTCTATCCAACAATTTGTAAAAGCCCTTGGCAAGAGTTTTGGGAGCATTTAGAGAGGATGTGGCATGTGCCCACGCAAAGCTACTGTGGACCTGCTTTCGATGAATGGTCTCAAGGGGCTGAGCCTATGCCTACCCTTTACGATCTTTATATGGGTCATCTTTCGGGAAGTCTATCAAAGCGATGCTCTTTGCCACATCATTGCCATCTTGAAGCTGCTCTGATTCAATTCACAGAAGATCACATACGTGCTGTGTCTTTCCCAAGAACTTTACAGGAGGAGGTCGGCACGCAGAAGTGCCAGACATATTTTGCGAAAACCTATGCGTACTCTTCTATTGAGCAAAATGGAAAAATTGATCCTCAGTCTCTGAAGGGATTTCATCCCTTCAGGCTAGTTTGGGGGGATTTAGCACAAATGCATACTTTGGTTTGCCAGGGGGGGAACATCAAAGCGATGAATGCAATAGCTGGAAAAGATCAAGTTGAATTCATTTTTGATTTAGGAGAGCCCAAAGAAAAAGACAAATTTGTGGAGAATCGAGAGGTCGTTTTTTATTGCAGCAAGGGTGATGGGTTGAAACTCACTGTCGATGGTGCAAGGGCGACAACGTTTCGATTAGGAGAGAAGGTCCAATTGAAGAGCAGTATTGATATGAATCTAACATTTGAGCTGATAGAGGGGGAAGGAAACTTCTTGGGACACCTCATGCCGGGGAATAGACTTTCACAGCAAGATCGTTCTACCGAGGCGCAGGATTGGCAAATTTTTCTCCGAAATATAGAGAGAACTCCGTGTTGTCGGGTTCGAGTAACGCTGCAAATCCAGCCTCAGAATGTCGTATAGGACCTGATCATGCGAAGTTTTTTTGCTGCTTTCTTTATTCTAGTTTCTTCCTATTTGCATTCCCATTCTCATGCGTCTGAATATTTTCTGGTTATTTTGGTTGATGCGCGACACCTGGACTATTCAAATGGTAGGGAGTTGCTAAAGACAATGGTTAAACACCCTAGCGATGGGAGCAAAAATAGTGATGTTGGCCATGCTTGGATCTATCTGCATGGCGTGGTTGATGGGGAGTGTGTGGTTGTTGAAGGGGGACATTCTGGCGAGCTTGGACGCTACCAAGCTAAGTATTTTGATGGGATCATGAATTATATGGATTTCGGGTTTGCGAATCCTACGCGTGAGCAAATGTGTTTTCCTCGAAAAGAACCTAATCCGATCAAATATCTTTGGGAGACACAAGAAGATGGGTTTTTTCAGCATAGAAATGGCAAACACAAGCCGACGTGTGCTGCAAAGATCGACATCACAAAAGAACAGTTTGATGCGATCGTAGCATTCATAGATCCCTGCAATTATAGTTATACAAACTACGCTCTTGTAGGAAACCAGTGTTCCTCTTTTGCTGTACAAGTAGCAAACATTGCTGGTCTGGACCTTGAGAGCGAGGTGACAGTACCTATTCCGCAAAACATCCGCATCGGCGGGGAATGGTTTCAACTTTGGAGCAATCCATACTATTCTGCCATCACCATGTCGAGTCCTGATATTCTTGAGAAAAGTTTGATCGATGCTGTCAACAAGGGAAAAGCGGAAAATGTTCTGCCTTGGTATCTCAAACACCATCTTCCAAAGAAATCGATACGTACAAAATTCTCAGAGTTGTGTTGCACCATTCGCATGTTTCCCTATCGATATCAAAGAGCAAGGATGTTCATGTAGCCAAAGATTGGCTATCGATAGCAACCCCCATAACATGGAGTCCCTTGTCGACATAAAGGGTGGTTCCGGTGATTCCTGAGGCGAGGGGGCTGAGAAGAAACGCCGCCGTATAGCCGATATCCATGGCCTTTAGATTGTCGGCCAAAGGTGCATTGGCTGCAGAATATCTTATCAGGGTATCGATAAAACCTATAGCCTTAGCGGCTCTGCTGCGTAAGGGACCTGCAGAAATCGTATTCACACGAATTCCCCATTTACGTCCGGCCTCCCAGGCGAGAGTGCGGGTGTCGCTTTCAAGAGCTGCCTTAGAGGAACTCATCCCACCACCATATCCCGGAAAAGCGCGTTCCGATGCCATAAAAGTGAGCGAAATCGTAGAGGCGCCCGGATTCATAATGGGACCTAGGTGTGCAAGCAGACTGATAAAAGAATAGGAGGAGGTGCTTACTGCCGCAAGATACCCTTTTCTTGATGTTTCTAGTAAAGGCTTGTGGACCTCAGGTCCATTTGCCAGAGAGTGTACAAAGATATCTATCGACCCAAAGTCTTTTTCGATGGCATCTACAACCTCTTTGACGGTATAGCCGTTGGCATCTTTGTATCGTTTGTTTTCTCGAATTTCCTCAGGAACATCCTCTTTGGTGTCAAAGGCAGCGTCTAAGGAATAGATTTTCGCAAACTCCATCAGAGAGCCATCCGACAGGCGGCGAGATTCATCAAATTTCCCTTTTTGCAGGCTCATTTCAAATATCTTCATTAGCGGGGTCCAGGTCCCAATGAGCAGCTCCGCACCAGCTTCTGCAAGAGCTTTGGCAATGGCCCAACCATAGCCTTGGTCATCTCCAATTCCTGCGATGAAAGCTCTTTTTCCTTTGAGATCGATATTTAACATGATTTCACTCCAGATAATGATTCAAGCAGATAAATTTACCAAAAAGGAATATAATATTAAAGAGGTTGTTTGGTTTTAAGAGCCATTAACTTTGTTAGCTAATTTTGAGCTCTCATACAGAGCTCGAATTTTTGAACTCTGTACACCCCTACAGGAACCAGTCTTATTTTTACGTTTTAGAGTGCTTACACACATTGTAAATGAAGAGTTGGTATCGTTCCCGTGTACGTGCCCAAATTATCAACAAATTAATAGCTTGTTCAATCTTCTACTCACGCAAATTTGAAGTTAAACTTCAAATTTGTAAAGATTGATAGCTATTCTTAAAGTTGATTAAACGATTTAAATGTAAAACTTGTTCTTTTTCTCCGCAGTATATTACAAAACCTTGAGGAGAGCGGCCCTCGGCAATTTTCTGAAAAAAGTGGAGATTCTTGAGAAATTCTCGATTAAACGTCTTGGCTGATTTGATTTCGATTGGAATCAGTTCATGACCTCTTTGAAAAATGACGTCGACTTCATTTTTTTGACTATCCCTATAGAAGTAAAGTTGAGGTTCTAACCCCTGATTTGAGCGGGCTTTGAACAATTCCATCATAACCAAATTTTCAACTAGATGCCCCCTTAGTGGGTCTCGTGACATTTGTTTTACATTTTCAATTCCCAACAAATAACTCAACAAACCCACATCCGTAAAATAAAGCTTAGTCGATTTGATCACACGCTTTCCAAAATTTTCGAAATATGGTTGTAGAAGAATCACTAAATATGACGCCTGCAATACGCTAGTCCACTCTTCTATTGTATGACTTGAGACTCCTACTTCATTTGCTAGACTACTCATGTTGAGCAATTGACCTACTCTACCAGCACAAAGTTTAATAAACCTCTGAAAGAGGTTTAAATTTTTGATATTGATCAATCTGCGCACATCTCGTTCAAGGTAGGTTTTAACATAGGCCCGGTAAACCTTTGTAGGGTTTAAAGTCTCCTGGTAGATTTGCGGATAAAATCCATTAAGGAGATATTCGTCAACTGTCATATCGAACCCTGCTTGACTTAACTCATTGATTGTCATAGGGAACAAAGAAAGCAAGTCAGTTCTTCCGGCAAGGGACTGAGAAATTGCTTCATGCAATTCAACCTGATGACTGCCCGTAAGAATAAATTGTCCTTTTTGTTTTTTCTCATCAACAATTACTTGTATGTAGGAAAGTATAGAAGGAACCCGCTGTACTTCATCTAAAATGGCACCTTCCGGATATTCCTCCAAAAATCCTCTTGGATCTGATTCTGCCAGTTCTCGAGTATCAAGATCCTCAAGATTAACATAGGGTTTCTTTGCAAAAGTTGACCTTACAAGAGTTGTTTTTCCCGATTGTCTCGGACCTGTAACAGTCACAACGGGAAAGTTCTTCGCAGAATTCTGCAGCTCTTTTTGGACATCCCTCTTAAACATTTTATATGATCCTTACAAATTTGAAGTTCAACTTCAATATTGTAAATTATGGGCTTTTTGTCAACAAATAAAGCTTCACAATACAATAAGGAAATGGATGATCTTCAAGAAATAATGAAGACAATTCATAACCCTAGAAAACGTCGTCTGCGAGGAATTTGGGGTGGCAATCAACGAGCTTTGCAGCAGTGAAAAAAGGCGAGAATTGGTCCGTGCTCGTGCTGTATTGGCAAGAGCTGCTCAAATGAAGAAAGGGTTAGTCCTGCGAGCGGTTTGTGAATTCCTTAAGAAGCATCATGGAACAGTTTCGAGACTCGCAGTTACTGCAGCAAAGATCAGCGGTTAGAGTCCCTTGCGACTTCCCTGATTGACATTTCAGAATAATTTACTCTCGTTACCAAATCGCGAGAATCGCAGACCCCGGCCCCTTTTAGTAGCTTGATTTGTAGCCCATTTGTGCCATCCCAGGCCTAACCTGCCCCCTGTGACCTGACTTTATTCAACTTTGCTTAAATAGTGACAGGATGTCCCCCAATTGTTCATTTTTCCGTGAATAACTGAAAAAACGGAAATTTTTAGTCAACTAAACTTGAATAAAAAAGAATAATTGCACTATTATTCAAGTAAGCGTGAATAACATATATGAGGATTGGGAAATGAATGAAAGGTCGGGATGGTATCAGCTACAGCCAACTGGATATAAGGCTTTTATTCTTCAAGATTTACCTCCGCAACCACCGGTGGAAATTGGAGAAGATATAAGAAAGTTACTGATTTCAGCAGAGCAAAGGCTAGCAGAATTAAATGGTATTGGATTTTCTTTGCCCAATCCAGACTTGTTCATAGCGATGGCGATCAGAAAAGAGGCTCTACTTAGCTCTCAGATAGAGGGAACGCAAGCAACAATGACAGATGTATTAACCTATGAAACGTGGGAGGAAGTAGACAATCTCGATGATGTCCAAGACGTCGTAAACTATATAAAATCCCTCCGTCATGGGATAGCAAGACTTGAAGAACTACCCTTATGCCTTAGGATAATAAAAGAGTGCCATAACATCCTTTTAAATTCTGTGAGGAGATATGAAAAAACCCCAGGAGAATTTCGGAAGTCTCAGAATTGGATTGGACCTTCCTTGAAAAACGCGACCTTTGTGCCGCCTCCCCACGAACGCGTTCCCGAAGCAATGGGTAATCTTGAGAAGTTTGTCAATCAAGAAAATTCCCATCCTTTCCTGATAAAGTGCGCATTGATCCACTATCAATTTGAAACAATTCACCCATTCCTAGATGGGAATGGACGAATTGGTCGATTGCTAATTGATTTATTTATTCACTGGAAGGGGCTTTTGAATAAGCCACTAATATATACAAGCCTATTCTTCAAGCAAAATAGGCAGGAGTATTTTGATCGTCTTATGTTGACCCGTAAAAAAGGAGACTTCGAGCAATGGATAGAATTCTTTTTAAAAGCGATGGTTTGGTCTGCAGAGCATGCTGTAGAAAAGATTAAACAGATCCTGTTGCTTCAAGAGAACTTAAGGCAGAAAATTATGAGAGAAAAAAAAGCCTCTCTACGCAGCATTCAGCTGCTCGACATTCTATTCATTTCACCTCTTACTAATATCACTAACATTGCCAAAAAATTAGATATTTCATTTCAGGCAGCCTCTGAACAAGCCAAACTTTTTTTGCGGCTAGGTATTTTAGAAGAGTTGACAGGACAGAAACGCAGCAGAAAATTTGCATTTGCACCTTACCTGAAGATTGTAGAAGAATAGTGCTTTCACCCGGGATTAAGACCTTTTGTCGCTTGATCAGTACCTACTCCGAATTTCAGTTGGTTTTAAAGGGGAAGCGTATAAAATTAGAGTTTATTTAAGGAATTTAAGATGCAAGAGCGACCCAGAGGGATCAAACATTTTTTGTCGTGGGTTTCCTATCCCATAGTTATTCTCACTTGTGTCGTTGTTGCCCTTATGGGTACGGCGGCAGAGTGGTCACGATGGCAGATCTTTTTCTTTCCAATAACGATCTCCTGGGCGGCTGTCTCATTTGTGGAATGGTTGATTCCTTACACTGCTTCGTGGAAACCGACATGGGCAGAAAATTACCGCTCCGATTTAGGAATTTTTTTCGCAAACAATCTTCTGCTAGGAGCGCCTGCACTTGTACTATATATCACAGCCTACATCTCAGGTATTGCTGCGCAGTATCCCATCTATGCTTTGTGGCCAAATCACTATCCCATGTGGCTACAGCTCATTCTTTTTCTTTTGGCATTTGAATTTGTTCACTACTGGTACCATCGTGTAGCTCACGAAGTTTTTTTTGTATGGAGGTTCCATAGTGTACATCATAATCCTCACAGGTTGTACTGGCTTAATGCGACCCGTTTTCATTATGTGGATATCCTTATGCTCCCTCTTCTAGGTAATCTTCCTTGTGTCTTAATGGGGGGTAGCCAAGAGGTCATCGTGTTAGGTGCCGTGGTTAGTGTGTGCCACGGCTTTTGGCAGCATTGTAATGCAAAAGTTCACTATGGCCCGCTAAATTACGTCGTTTCCTCTTCGGAACTGCATCGATGGCATCACTCACAAGAAGTAAAGATTGCGAATCATAACTATGGCAGCAACCTCATCGTTTGGGATCTCCTCTTTGGGACCTGGTATTTGCCGGATGAGAAAAAATTTGTTGCAGAGAACATTGGCGTAAAAGAGATGCAACCTGCTGGTATCCTCGCGCAAATGATCATGCCAATCAAGATGAAATAATTACAGGATAAAAAAATAGAAATTTATCCTGTTGATCTTGTTCATCCTGAAAAAATAGGTGTTGCTCGCTATTATCGTTCTTGTCAGGATGAAGAAAAAGGGGGTAAGGCGATGAAAACTACAGATAGTTTAGTTAATGTTGAAGCAGGGCCGGTTACATTAGAAGGGTTTCTGGCAATACCGGAAAATGCAACGGCCATTGTCGTTTTTGTTCACGGCAGCGGCAGCAGTCGCCACAGTCCACGCAATCAAGCCGTTGCCAGGACTTTTAATGAGTATGGCTTGGCAACGCTGTTGTTTGATCTGCTGACTGCCGAGGAAGAGGTGATAGATCTTGAAACGAGGCATCTTCGTTTCGATATTCCCATGCTGGCAGAAAGAGTTGTAGGAACAGTGAAGTGGCTAACGGAGTTCGAGTCAACGCAGAAGATGAAAATTGGACTCATTGGATCAAGCACAGGGGCCGCAGCGGCACTTGTAGCAGCGGCAGAATTGGGAGAGGCTATTGGCTCAGTGGTATCTCGAGGGGGACGTCCCGACCTCGCAGGTGCGGACCTGCCTCAAGTGCGTGCTCCCACCTTGCTGGTTGTTGGAGGTTACGACTATCAGGTGATCGAGCTCAACGAGCAGGCTTACGCGCAGCTGCAATGTGAAAAGAAGTTGGAAATTGTTCCCCATGCGACCCATCTTTTTGAGGAATCAGGAACCTTAGAACAAGCGGCACACTTGGCGCGGTCATGGTTTGTGCAGCACCTTAGCCACTAGGGCGTCCTCTTCCTCTGTTAATTCTGTATTCAATTCTCTAGATAGAAGAGTCATCCTTTCCATGGTCTCTTCTTTTTCGATTCCTGTCGAGAGATTGACCTGACAGTTTCCGATCAGGGTTGGAACAAGGCGAATGCCCAAAATTCCTTCCTTGGTGCACTCAACGAGATAAAAGAATGAACGGTCATTTCGTAAAAAGGGATCGACATAGTAATCGTCGACGAAATCTCCGGTATCGTAAAAGATCACTTTTCCATTGTAGATTTCCACTCCCTGAAAGATGTGAGCACTATGTCCATGAAAGATATCGACTCCACAGTCGATCAAGCGATGGGCGAAATTTTTGAAATGTGTAGAAGGCCTCTCCCGCATGTTTGGTCCCCAGTGGATGGTGAGAATGAGTATGTCCACCTGATCTCTTAACTTGCGAACCTCCTCCGCTACTTTTTCAGCATAATGATCACTAATTTCAATGTAGTTGGTGCCAGGAGATTGGGGAGTAGCCTCCCATGTTGGTTCATTATCTGTACAACCGAGTATTCCGATCTTCACACCTTCGACATCCATCAATACCGGCTTTATAGCTTCCTCTGCACTTCTTCCGCCGCCAATGTGTTTGATCTTCGCTTTATCAAGAACATCCAGAGTTTCCAGAAGGCCCTCTTCAGCATAGTCTAAGCAGTGGTTGTTTGCCAGATTGGCGACATCGACAGAAGCCAAAACCAAGGCTTCGACCCTTTCCGGTTTGGCTTTGAAGTTAAATGTTTTGAAAACCGCTCTCTCGCTGATCGTAAGTGCAGCTTCGAGGTTGATAAGGTTCATGTCTGTGGCACGAAGCGTGGGAAGGGTGTCGCCCCAGATGTATTCTGGAGCTACAAAGGAAAGCCTTTCCTCTACCAGCCTGCCGATCATGACATCGCCGGTCAGACCGATCAGGATACTGTCATCCGTGCTTCTAGACAGTTCCATAGCTATCCTTGCCGAGAGATTTTCATCAGCTCGACCACTTCCTCATCCTCTGTTGGCCTGAAATCCTCATAAAACTGCCCGACAGCCTGAAAGAAGATAGGTGCATCCAAGCAGACCACCTCATCAACGATATCCCGAACTTCCGCAACAGTATCCGGCGGCGAAACAGGAACCGCAACGACGATTTTCTTGGCGCCTTCTGCTTTGATTGATTTTATCGCTGCCTTCATCGTGGAGCCCGTCGCCAAACCATCGTCAATGATGAGTACAGTTTTGTCTTTCAAATTGCGGGGAGGGCGTCCTTCTCGGTACGCTTCCAGGCGATGCTGAGCTTCAACCTTTTCAGCCTTGACCTCTTCGTCGATGTATTCTTTAGGAATATGCAGCCGAGCAATCGTGTTGGTATCAAAAATCCCTTCACCTGTTTCTGTAATCGCCCCAATGGCGAATTCCTTGTTCATAGGAGCACCGATCTTTCGGGGACAGACAATATCCATGGGAAGGTTCAACCTCTCTGCGACCTCATACGCCACAGGAACGCCGCCACGAGGCAAACCAATGATGACTGTATCCTCTTTGTTCTTGTATTTGAAAAGCTCACTTGCTAACTTTTCGCCAGCTTCAATACGGTCTCGAAATATCATCATTCACTCCTATTCGAAAAAAATCTCTTGATGTATACCGAAATAAATTCAAAAATCGGAATTTTGGGCTAGAGATTTTTTCGACTGACGAAGGGCGGAGATCTCAGCATACTTGGGAAAGTAGGTGAGATCGAGCACAAAGTCAGGCGAAAAAAGATCAGGCCAAAAACCGATTCTTGAGTTTGTTTCGGTATACCCTGTTATTAGATCATTTATGGATTTTGTCAAGATAGAGAACAAATGACACAAAAAAAGAAAGAACCCAAAAGATCTTCACAAAAAGAGTCTCCCGAAGAGATTGAGCGTCAGCTCAAAATTACCCATACCCTGGCAACCCGACTCCCCTGGATTGCCGTGATCATCATCCTCATTTCTATATTGTTTATTCTCCTAGAGGTCTATTTGAAAAGAGGGGGATAACCTTTTTTACCTTTGGACATGACAAAATTGGGTATAAATACTAGATTGAGGTTGTGGTATGGAAGAGGGGTTTTATGGATGATTATCTACCAATAGAAGACTATGGGGTTATTGGAGACCTCAGCACCGCGGCCCTAGTCGGACTGAATGGCTCCATCGACTTCATGTGTTTTCCTGAATTCGAGTCCCCAAGTATCTTTTGTGCAATGCTCGATAAAAACAAGGGGGGAAACTTCGAAATCCTTCCCCCTCCCGGGAACGTCAAAAATCGACAAATGTACCTCCCCGATACAAACGTTCTCCTCACGCGCTTTCTCTCTGCTGATGGCGTAGGGGAAATTGTAGATTATATGCCAATAAGTGAAGAACACGAGGGTCATGCCTTAGTCCGCCGCCTCACACAGGTTAGAGGGCAAGAAGAATACCAGATGAACTTCCGTCCGCGCTTTAATTATGCCAGGAGCGAGCACAAAGTGGAAAGAAAGGGGAAAAGCCTCATCTTCACAAGCCTCGAAGATGAAGGCCTTGTGATCAGATTGACAAGCAACGTTCCTCTAAAAATAAAAAGGGGGGATGGTTATGCGAAATTCACCCTTCGCCCCGAAGAGACCGCAGACTTTGTCATGGAAAAGGTCGACTATGATGGTCCCTTGAGAACGTTGGATGCTGACTTCGTAGAACACACCCTTTTCGAAACCGTCAACTATTGGAAACGGTGGATCGCCCGATCGAAATATAAAGGACGCTGGCAGGAGACTGTGAATCGCTCCGCCTTAGTGCTGAAGCTAATGACCTCTCGACGACATGGCTCCATTGTTGCTTCTCCCACATTCGGCCTCCCAGAAAAGATCGGAGGAGATAAAAACTGGGATTACCGCTACAGTTGGATCCGTGATTCGGCCTTCACCCTCTATGCTCTCATACGCTTGGGATATACCAGAGAAGCCGACGCATTCATGAAGTGGCTCAGAACCTTCTGCAAAGACCTTAGCACGCCGGGTGCCCTCGGCTTAATGTATTCTGCCTATGGAAATAAAAACCTCGAAGAGATCGAACTCACCCATCTCGAAGGGTACAAGAAATCCTATCCCGTTCGTATAGGTAATGCCGCCTATAATCAGCTTCAGCTCGACATATACGGAGAGCTGATGGATTCCGTTTACCTTTACGACAAATATGGCGATCCTATATCTTACCACATGTGGAACGACCTCGCAGGACAAATCAACTGGGTATGTGAAAATTGGCAACGCCCCGATGAAGGGATTTGGGAAGTGAGAGGGGGCCGAAGAGAATTTCTCTACTCCCGACTCATGTGCTGGGTAGCCGTGGATCGTGGAATCAGACTGGCAACCAAACGTTCTTACCCTATGCCAAACCATTGGCACAAAGTTCGTGATGAGATGTACTATTCCATCCATAACGAATTTTGGAATGAAAAAATGAAAACCTTCGTTCAGTATAAAGGAGCTGATCGTGTCGACGCTGCAACACTGATTATGCCTCTCGTACGATTCATTAGCCCAAAAGATGAGAGGTGGCTCTCCACTCTAGCCCGCATTGAAAAAGATCTCGTTTCAGATTCCCTGGTCTATCGCTACTGCCCCAAACATGAAGAACTGACAGGACTAAAAAGCGGAGAGGGAACGTTCTCCCTTTGCAGTTTCTGGTATGTAGAATGCCTTTCCCGTGCAGGTTACCTCCAGAAAGCTCGATTATACTTCGAAAAAATGCTTGGATACTCCAGCCACCTCGGACTCTATGGTGAGCAGCTTGGCTTTCAAGGGGAGCATCTTGGCAACTTTCCCCAAGCCTTCACCCACCTGGGGCTTATTAGTGCCGCCTATAATCTCGACCTCCAACTCGATGATGAGCGCAATAAGGAGGCTAGAAGAAATAACCTTTACATTTAGGCTGTTATAGCTCTTCAGTTGCGAGGCGCAAATCTGCAGTCAACTTATTAGTTTCCAAAGATTTGCAACAAAGCAAGTGAAGATGATAG
>JAAKFP010000140.1 GCA_011065005.1 Chlamydiota bacterium
ACAAAAGAGAGGGAGTATATTGTGAAACATAGAATGTTTCCTTGCCCAAAGGAGCTTTTTTTAGAGTGTCTATCGCCATGTCTTCCCCATCTTATGAAAAATAAAGGAGAATTTTACCCGGAAAAAACAAATTAGACAACAGATTTCAGGGACAGAGCGTTGTTGCATTAATCACCACTGAACAAAAACGCGTACCCTGAGAGTTTATGGTTAGCAATAAATTTGGGAGTACGGGGACTTGTCCTTGCAGTTCTACATAAGTTTTTCTCGACAAAAATATCTTCTTCTACGGTCTTATTTGTGCGCCTGAAAGAAATATAAAACCCCAGAGGCGCGGTAGCGCTGGAAGATGTAAGCCCCCTGTGAAGCGTTAGCGGAACGGGGGGTAGATGTGAAAGAAGGGTAAATACCCTCGCGGTAAAGGTCGTAGAGCTATGGGACGGTATTGAGACTCAAGCTTCCTTAGAGCTAGAAACCGTGCAGCTCCCCTATTCCTTTACTGTCGAACCCACCGGATCAGGGTTAAAAATCCCTCTCGACACCTATGACAGCGAGCTAAACCTTATCGTTATGAATGGCAATCAAGCCTTTATCACCATTCCAGGAGAACTCAGCTGCCTCTATGAAGAACGACTCAATCAATTTGCTAGGGAACTGGGGTATGAAGATCTCACGTTTTTTGGTCTGACAAATGACGCGCATGGATATATCATCCCCCAAGAGTCGTGGCACCATGGGAACAAAGAATCCCACCTCTCGTTTGGTGGGGAAAGATATGGTGAAATCGTAGAGAAAATGATTCAGGACTTACTCTCGAAAATGGCACCAACAAAAGAGAAAATCAACTAGGAAATTTGCCAAACCGCTAAACAGCCTTCAATCAACTTCTTGTTTCTCCTTATTTACTCCTATGCGTTCTTTTTTAGATGGAGAAGAAACACCTTCTCCTAGTTGTTTTACCGACGGCTTAGGTTTTTTTGAAAATTGTGGTCAGTTCTTTGTTATAGAGATAGAACAGCGGCATCAAAATGAACCAGGCGATACCGACGACCATGACAGAGCCCCCCTTGCCCACGAGAAACGTAACGGCCCCGATGCGCTCCCCGGCAGCATAGCTGACCATTCCACCGAGACCGCCCAGAAATGCTGCTAAAAAGAGGTAGGGCTGCAGCCATCGCAACGAATGATTCACTGTTGTCGCAAACATTGCATATATTCCTAAGAGCCAAAACGGTGCATATCCTGGAATTAGAGTATTTGGACTTGTGAATTCCAGTACTCTGAACTTTATCATTCCGGTCTCAACAAAAAAGCCAGTAACGGTTACAGATGCTATAAAAAAGAATTCTATTTTTTTCTCTTTAATGACGGCTAAATGGTACGCCACGACACCCATTGCTCCTAGCAAACCTAAATAGGGCAGCCCTCCCGCCGCACTTGCAACACAGAACAACCAACCAATATAAAAAAGAAGGCCATTAATGATTATGGGGAGATATCGCCTTTTCACTTTTGCCATTTCTTTAATTTTGTTAACATTCTTTTGGTGTGGCTACCCAACCAGTAAACTTTTCCACATTTTTTGCAAAGCCAATACTTGTCACATCTTGCCCGCACATCTTCAGGAACCTCCTCGGCGATTTCTCGTCCAGCCTCACAAAGCTCTTCGTTGCAGAGTAGACATCTTGAAAAGGGATCCTTTGTCCAATTTATGGAAATCTTCTGTGACAATTCCCTAGCACACCCCTCGACAGTATTCGCCTCAAGCCAAATCAAGAGGTCCTTTGCTTCTTGAAAACCGAGAAAATGAGCATCTCTCGTAATGAGATAACGCCCCTCTTTAAGAGCAATGTCTAAAACTTCCCTATCGGAGATAGATGTTTCAATGATGGCTGTATCATATCCCGCCGCTCGCAACCAACGCCCTAACCTAACGAGCATCTGATCACAGAGAAACTTCATCAGCGAACCTCAACAGGACTTTCTAACAAGTAAAGCGCTTTATTCGTAGCATCTAACTCAGCGATCGCATTCAGGGGCAGTGTCAATTGGTCAGAGATATGCCCCGAAGGGAAACCGAACAAAACAGGATAACGTGTATGCGCAAAGTACTCTTTGAAGATATGCTCCAAAGCAAGGGTCTTGTTAGGTCTTTTGCCGCTACACCCTTTCCAACTGCATAGGATCACACCGGCAGGATTATCCAAAAGGCCTGCAAGTTTAAGCTGCCGCAGCATCCTGTCGATGCAATAGGGTTCCTCGTCCACCTCTTCAAGAACTAAGATTTTTCCTGCTGTATCGATCTCCCAAGGTGTTCCAATCAGTGATGCTACCAGAGAAAGTGTTCCTCCCGTTAATCTGCCTCTGGCAACGCCACCATTTATTGTCATGACGGGGTGTTGCTTGCCGGGAAAAGACTTTGGAATCGGAAACCGATAGCCTCCTTTATTGATAGGTGTAGCTTTTGTGATTGTGTTCCAAAGCTGTTGTTCTGTAAAAGCGCTAGTTTTTTTTGCGCTATCACCAAACACTTCATTGAAGTTGGGTCCAAGAAAAGTAACCAACCCCGTTTCTTTTGCGATCGCAGCGTGCAATGCGGTGATATCACTCATTCCAATAAGAATTTTGGGGTGCTGTTGGATCGCTTGGTAGTCCAAGCGTTCAAGAATTCTTGCGCAGCCATACCCCCCACGATAACACCAAACAGCTTTCACCTCGGGGTCAAGCCAGGCATTCATAAATTCCTTCGCACGATCGTAATCTGTACCCGCGAGATACCCGTTTCTAGTCATTATGTTAGATGCTGTCCTGACACGATATCCCTTCTGAATAAGAGCATTGATCGCCCGATTTACAAACATCTGATCTTCATCAGGACAAGAGGCTGGAGCCACAATAGCGACCACGTCTCCTTTTTTCAAAAGAGGTGGAGTAATCGGGGTTTTTTCTGCATGGAGGGTAACACTTAACATTAGAAATAGAACAAAAATGCGCACAGCTTCCTTCTTGATTAAAAGTTTCTTGAGAGTGTTATAAGAATACCCCATAACTCTATGGAAGCTTCTGGTTTTTCTCAACGGATTTCTTATTTATGGTGAACAACGCTGGAAATTAACCACAGATACACACAGATGCGCACAGATAAAAGTATAGTGTTGTTTATCTGTGATCATCTGTGGTTAGAAATTTACGAACAAGCACATCTGCTAAGAAAGGAACATCTGCACAACACCAAAAAATCCGTAGTAGAGCAAGTACAGACCCAACGCTAGGGAGATCACACCCGAATACATTAAGATGTTCCCTTCCATAACTTTAGCCGCCATTTTCTTGCCATATTCCGGCGCAAACAGGTTGAGAATCCCTTTGAGCAAAGATAAATATCCAATAAGGGTGATCACAACCCTCCAACTATATTCCCAAATGTTGTGATTTAAGATGATGAGAAGTCCAATAAAGAGATTAATGATAGAAGTCACAACAACAAGTGCGGAATTATTGTAGAAGTCTCTGAGCACCTCTCGAAGAAATGTTTTCCTAAAAAAATAGACAAAGGCGATGATCGTCAAGTAGAGACCGAATAATCGCGCCAAGAAGATTGATACATCCATAACCCTCTCCTTTTTGATAATGATCCTATAAGAAAAAGATTTTACAACAAAAGAGTATTATAGTCACGAAAAAACCGACAGAGATCTAAGCCCTAGTTGGTTAAGAAAAAAAGATAATCTGTAGAAAAGAAATTTGACGGAAGCCCTATTTTGGACTATAAGAAATTTTTGGCACAATAAGATCAATAGGGAGACATCGATGGCTATGGCTGAATCAATAAAAAAACAAAAAACCACCACAAAATATATTTTTCGCTACGGGCAAGATATAGAAACACCCCCTCTAGACAAAAATCTTTTAGGTGGCAAAGGAAAAGGCCTAGCGGAAATGGTATCAATCGGCCTTCCCATTCCCCCTGGATTCATTATCAGCACAGAAGCCTGCAATGCCTACCGAAAAAACAACCGGCTTTTTCCCAAAGGATTTGAACAAGAGGTCTTCTCCGCAATGAAGGATCTAGAAACTCGTACTGGAAAAATATTTGGCGGCGAAACAAAAACTCTGCTTCTCTCTGTACGCTCCGGATCCCGCGTCTCCATGCCAGGGATGATGGACACAATTCTAAACCTAGGCCTCAATGACCAATCTGTTGTAAGTTTTGCCAAATTCACCCAAAACGAAAGACTGGCCTACGACAGCTACCGTCGCCTCATCATGATGTATGCCAACATCGTAAAAGATATCAGTCGCAAGCACTTCGAAAAAACCTTCGAGGTTCTCAAAATGGAAGAAGGGGCGAAACGAGATTTCGAACTCAGCATTGCTTCTTTAAAAGAATCTTGTAACCTATTTAAAAAAATCTATGAAAAAGAGGTGGGAATCCCTTTCCCTCAAGATCCCCAAGAACAACTCTTCGAAGCTATTGCTGCAGTTTTTGACAGCTGGAATTGCGAGCGCGCAAAACTGTACCGCCAGCTGCATCACTATCCCGAGGACTGGGGAACAGCTGTAAATGTAGTGACAATGGTGTTTGGAAACAAAAATCAAAATTCCGCAACAGGAGTAGGCTTCACCAGAAACCCTGGAACAGGAACAAACCACTTCTTCGGAGAATTCTTAACAAACGCTCAAGGCGAGGAGGTCGTCGCAGGAATTCGCACTCCCCATCCTATCAATATATACCAAAAGGAAATTACTGGATCTTCTCTGGACAGCCTAGAAGAAATTATGCCAGAGGTATATCAAGAACTGGATGTCATCATCAAAAAGCTAGAGCTGCACTACAAAGACATGCAGGATATTGAATTCACCATCGATGATGGGCAACTCTTCATGCTACAAACCCGCACAGGAAAACGGACCGGTTTCGCGGCAGTACGTATGGCTGTCGAAATGTTAGAAGAAGGGTTGATCGATGAAGAAACCGCCCTCACACGGGTACACCCTGAACAGCTCACCCAGCTCCTAGCACAAGTTTTCCATCCAGATGCCAAGAAAAAAGCGAGAAACAAAATGGTTGCCATAGGGATCAATGCCGGTCCCGGAGCTGCGACAGGAAAAGCAGCCTTTTCCTCAGAAAAAGCTGTAGAAATGAAAAAACAAGGGATTCGGTGTATTCTTGTTCGAGAAGAAACCAACCCCGACGACTTTCCTGGAATCGTAGCCTCAGAAGGGATTTTGACGATTCATGGGGGAAGTACGAGCCATGCCGCTGTTGTCGCTCGTGGGCTGGGAAAACCATGCGTTGTAGGATGTGAAGAACTACACCACCACGATGAGGAAAAAACTATTTCCGCCAAAGGATTAACGCTAAAAGAAGGCGACGATGTCTCTATCGATGGACAAACCGGGGAAGTGCTCTTCTGTACCATACCCACGAGCGCATCCGAAATCGTTCAGGTATTAATCGACAAAACATTGAAGGAGGAAAATAGTCTTATCTTCCAACACTATCAAGAGATTATGAAGCTCGCCGACAAATATCGCACCCTTCGCGTTCGCACCAATGCCGACACAGCCCATGACTGCACTGTGGCTCTCGCTTTTGGTGCAGAAGGTATTGGACTCTGCCGTACTGAACACATGTTTATGGCCCCCGAAAGGCTAAACGACGTCCGTCGCATGTTTTTTAGCACCAAACCTAAAGAACGCAATGAAGCGATCGCAAGATTGCTTCCCCACCAGAAAAATGACTTCATCGACATCTTCCGCACAATGGCCGGCCGCCCTGTATGCATCAGACTTCTCGACCCCCCTCTCCACGAATTCATGCCGCACACCGATCACGAACTTGATGCTTTATCAGAGCTAATGGGTCTGTCCCACACAGAACTCGCGGAAATCCGAGAATCTCTGAAAGAACAAAACCCCATGCTCGGCCATCGAGGCTGCCGCCTCGGGATCATCTATCCTGAACTTACTGAAATGCAAACCCGCGCTATCTTTGAAGCTGCTTTAGAGGTAACCCACGAAGGAATTTCCGTTTTTCCAGAAATCATGGTTCCCTTAGTCGCAGTCAAAGAGGAACTCGACCATCAAATTAGTGTCATACGACAAACAGCTGACCAAATTCTCTCTGTCGCCGGCGTTACAATCCCCTACTCCATAGGAACGATGATCGAAACCCCCAGAGCTGCCCTCACAGCCGATGAAATCGCCCAAAGTGCGGAATTCTTTAGCTTCGGCACTAACGACCTGACCCAAACAACATTTGGAATCAGCCGCGACGATAGCGCTAAATTTGTTCCGCTATATGTCAGCGGAATCCCTAACCCCCTTGACGCAGAAAAAGTCTTCACAATTCTCCCTGACGATCCATTTCAGTCCATAGACCTCCCAGGTGTAGGACAGCTTATGAAAATCGCTATGGAACGCGCACGGAAAGTACGCCCCGACATCAAATGTGGAATCTGCGGAGAACATGGCGGCGAAGCGAAATCAATACGGTTCTGCCATGATCTTGGCCTCGACTATGTCTCCTGCTCCCCCTACCGTATCCCCGTTGCCAAACTCGCCGCCGCCCTAGCAACACTAAAGAAGGCGGAGGACTGAAGGCGGAAGACTAAGCCAACAATTTATTATCAAGATGGGAAGGATAGGAAGGATAAAAAGATAAAGGATATTTTTATTTTATTAATCCTACCCATCCTGTCCATCCTGTAATAGCCGCTCCCGCTGAAGCAACTTTCTTATTGTTAATGATTTATTTACCACCGAGAACACAGAGAATGGAAAAATTTCGGGGTTTATTAAAAATAGACCCTCTCATAAAACCTCAAATTTCTCT
>JAAKFP010000141.1 GCA_011065005.1 Chlamydiota bacterium
CATCGACTAACTTCCAAATAGATGCCTGGCTGACATTCGACTCCGGAAAAATAACATTAACATCATATTTGCGCATATGATCGATAACAAGCTGAAGGTCAGTTGTGCTTAACTGACTTTCCGGCGCCAACCCCTCTGGAGCTTCAAAACGTTTCTGCCACTCTCCGCTTTCTATCTCCCCATCTGTTGCCAGATACGCCCGAGCAAAATAATTGAACGCATCATGACTCGTCACCAGGTAACGTTTTTTTTCGGGCACTCGTAACATCTCTTCTCGAAGCTGCTGATGTGTTCTCACCATCTCCTGGCGAACCCTATCTCCATTCTCTTGAAAAATAGTAGCGTGCGAGGGATCAAACTGTGCTAGCTTCGCAACAATATGAGAAATTGTCATGGACCACATCTTACTATCCATCCAAATATGGGGATCGACACTTCTATTATAATGTAAGATGAGTTCGGGATATTCTTTCATGATCATATTTCCCAATCCGACGGCCTTCTCGCTTTGTATAAGGTAGTCACGTAAGCTCGGACCATGTTCTAATCCCAACCCATTATAGTAGATAATGCCTGCATAGACGAGCTTCTCATCATCTCCTTTGACAAGCTGATAGGAATGGGGATCGAGCTCTCCTCGCACTAGCGTAAGAACATCTACATATTCCCCACCTACCTGCTTGACGAGGTCTTCGATCATTGCAATCGTGCAGAGAACCTTGACTTTTCCATTTGGCGTCATCCACTTCCGCAAATCCTCAACGCCACTATTCGAGGCACATCCCAAAAGAAAAACACAACTCATAAGTACGTGAAATAGAACTCGAAATTTCTTAATCACCTTTCTCAATGTCCTCTCAACATATCGAAGCTGTAAATGCCAGTCGAACATCCCGAAAGATATTCAATCCGTAAAGCATAACGCCCCACGCTCACTATCCGCTTTGCACGAACATCCTCATCTATGGTAGCCTCATCGACAAGCCTCCTACCTGTCCTCTCGTCCACACAATTCGCACAAGGGCAACGCTTCTGCAACTCTGACAATCTATAATCAGAGATTACTCCATCGTTCCACTCGATCGCAAACGTAACATTATCTTTCTGGAAAATCTTCCGAGCAAAATAGGGAACCGTTGTCATACTTCTGTCATCTCCTTCCATTTTAGTTCAAAAGACCCCAAACAATCTTTGGAATACTTATTCATAGCTTCTGCATGGGCCTCCACACTTTTCGCAATCTTTTCAAAAGCATCAGCGGCTAGACATTCCTCTTCCCCCTTCAAATCAAAAATCGACTCCCCACAATCGGAACGACGACTCAACTCGGGATCGATAGGAATCTCACCTAGAAAGGGAACCCCGGACTCACGCGCCAACCGCTCGGCTCCCCCTTTTCCAAATAGATACTGGATTTCCCCACCACCCTCTGGATGATAGCCACACATGTTTTCGACAACGCCAAGGACGGGAACTTGAACTTGATGAAACATATGCATAGCTTTGCGAACATCCATGATTGCAAGCTCTTGCGGTGTACTCACCATAATCACGCCTGTGAGATTCGCTTGCTGGCTTAATGTCAACTGAATGTCACCTGTACCCGGAGGAAAGTCTATCAAGAGGAAATCTAGATCTCCCCACTGGACCTTGTGGATGAACTGTGTGACAATCCCATTCGCTATCGGTGCCCGCACGACAATAGCTTCGTTTTCTTTACGAAAATAAGCCATGGTAATCAATCGCACTCCCCGACTCAATGCCGGAAAAAGCATCTCCCCTTTTTGACTTGGACCACGATCCTCTGGCATCATCCTCCGAACGGAAGGACCATAGACATCCGTATCCATCAAGCCAACGGAGTGCCCCAACCTTTTCAAAGCCAACGCGACATTCACCGCAACCGTGGACTTTCCGACCCCTCCTTTTCCTGATGCTATGCCTAAGATATGTCCGATCTTTGACCTGCTAACTTTATCATTTTCTTGATACATAGAAAGCGGCATAAGTGTGTCCTTCTATTTATGCAGATTTGCTAGTGAAATAATTTTACACATATCACGTATTTATGCGGAAGAAGAAAGCCTAATATGGCGCTGTTATCTAATTCACCACCACAGAGAACAGTAAGATCACAGAGAGTTACGAAAAAAAGCTAAATCCATTCGAGAAATTGTACTCAGAGGGAATTGACATATTTTATTATTCTCTGTGAACTCTGTGTTCTCTGTGGTGAATTGAACAACAAGGCCTTTGAAATGGTTAAAAATCAGCTATTAACAACCCGCAGAATCTTTTATCAATCAACAACACGCTATTATCAATTCATCTACTTTTTCTTCGAAACTATTTTTTCTTTAGATTTGTTTTGCAAAAAAATCTCAATCCTGTTTAAATCCTTCTTTTATCTATTGATTGGTGAAGTACTAGCGGTTTTTTTATTTTAACGACCCTAGAAAACTAATTCTAGTCTCACCAGGGGATAACATTTAAGATTTGAAAAACAACAAAATTCAAGGAAGGTTAAAAATGAGCAATACCCAAGACAAGTTTAAAACCAATAGCAAGGAACTTGAAACTTTAATCGATAGCGCCGTAAAGAAAATTGGCTGTAAGAAAGAAAATGACATCTGTCGTTATCTTCCTGTAGACACAGGAGGCTACATACACCATTTTACCATGCGTAAAATGAAACATGAGGACCCAAGTCAGCTTGCCCAAATGATCAAAAAGCATATCATCGGTGTCACAAAACCGACGACAGTACCTCCAAAACCTCGTGCCGCCAGAGGTTCTAGGAAGCGTAGGGATCAATACCTCTTCACAAAAGAAGATATTGATCGAATGCTGAATATGGCAAGACTTGCCGGCGATAAAGAGATGATTCGTAAGTTAACACCTCGAAAGGATCTACGCCAAATCAAAAAAGAGCTAATCTCCTCTATTCGCCACAATCGAATTGACCACGAACTATGGAATTCCTACGTTGAAACAGTCACCACTCACACCAGCCTAGCACTTGCTGAAGAGACTGTTCAAGTAGCAAGCTAATCTATTCTGTCATTTCCCAGGCTTGCTAATGAAGCAAGCCTGGGAAAATAATCCTCTATTTACCCCTTTTTACGGGCGGGGTTATATCTTTTTCTAGGATTAATGACTTGCCCCACCCCGCTGGCCTGCTCTGTGGTGAATTACACAACAACCCAAATTTCTTCTTGCAATTTTCCGGAATTGCGTCTATACTATTATTTCTCGTAAAAATAAATGTTTATAAAATACGACCTTCTAAAGGTCGAAAACATCTAAACTAATTGAGGTCAATATTATGTCACAAGAAACTACACAAGAGTTTGGAAAACTCAGATCGTTTTTTTGGCCCGTACACGGTTACGAACTCAAAAAAATGCTTCCTATGTTTATCATGTTCTTCTTTATATCTTTTAACTATACAATTTTGAGAGATACAAAGGACTCAATGATTGTTCCAGCTTCTGGAGCTGAGACGATTCCTTTTCTCAAATTGTGGGGAACAATTCCCGCGGCGGTGATCTTTATGGTCATCTATTCGAAATTGAGCAATATTCTCACTAAAGAAAAGCTCTTTTACGTAACAATTATTCCATTTATCCTATTTTTTGCCCTTTTTGCCACAGTGTTGTATCCGAATAAAGACCTTCTACATCCAACGGCATCTGCAGACTTCCTTCAGTCTATCCTTCCTGGTGGTTGGGGAAAGGGTTTAGCTGGATGTTATCGCAACTGGACCTATTCCCTCTTTTACATTTTTGCGGAACTCTGGGGAAGTGCTATTCTTTCTCTCATGTTCTGGGGCTTTGCAAATGAAATTATGCGTATATCTGAAGCAAAACGTGTGTATACTACGTTAGGTATTGGAGCAAATATTGCATTGTTATTTTCTGGACCGACGATTATCTACTTTTCCGATATCCGAAAAACACTTCCACCGAATATTGATGCTTGGCAGGTTTCCCTCAACTATTTGATGGGATTGGTTGTTCTGGCAGGTTTAGCTATCATCGGAATTTACTGGTGGATGAACCGTAATGTTCTCACAGATCCAAGGTTTTATGACCCCAAGGATGTTAAGAAGAAGTCAAAGTCAAAACTTTCCCTTAAGGACAGTTTTCTCTGTCTAGTTCAATCAAAATATATTGGTTGTATTTCTCTTCTCGTCATTTGCTACGGTATTTGCATCAACCTTGTTGAAGTAACATGGAAAAGCCAGGTGGGACTGCAGTATCCCGATCCAAATGATTACAGCACCTTCATGGGCTATCTTTCTACGGTCACCGGTCCTGTAACCATTGTAATGATGCTGATTGGAGGATACGTTCTTCGAAAGAAAGGATGGGGATTTGCAGCGATAATCACCCCAACAGTTTTGCTGATAACGGGCATAGGATTCTTTGCTTTCGTTATCTTCAGAGGTAACCTCCAAGGAGTAATCGCCATGGTGGGATCTACTCCTTTGATGCTAGCCGTGATTTTTGGGATGGCACAGAATGTTATGAGCAAGTCCACCAAGTACTCACTTTTTGATCCAACAAAAGAAATGACTTATATCCCTCTTGATCAGGAACAAAAAGTTAAAGGAAAGACTGCTATCGACGTTGTTGGTGCCCGTTTAGGTAAGGCCGGCGGTTCGATCATCTACCAAATCCTCTTCGCATTTGGCACACTTGCCAGCCTCACGCCATACATAGCGATCATCATGGTCGGAGTCATCTTTGTCTGGATAACGGCTGTGAAGTCTCTGAATAAGCAATTCCTTGCTCTTACTTCTGACACACCGAAACCTGAAGAAGACAAGGAACCTGAAGGAACTCCAGCTGTTCAAGCAGCTACCTAGAGAGAGAGGGAGAAAGAGAGAAAACGAGGAAAATGAAACGCGGAGGCGCAGAGACGCAGAGAAGAAAGAGAAAACAAAAAAATTAAATTATTTTTAACTTCTCTTTTATCTCTGGGTCTCTGGGTCTCTGTGTTTTTTATTTTCCTCTTCACCCTCTTTTTTCTTCTCTCTTTCCTTTGAATTTGGTATGATTTTTTTATCTTAAATTCACAAATCAACAGGACTCATCTACCTATGGAAAAGCAAAAGCCCTGGCAATTCTACATAATCGTGGCTGTTATTGTTTTAACTTTAATCAATATAATGCCCACCATTCTGTACTATACCAAGCCTCTTAAAGACCCAATAAACAAGGAAAGATCTGAAAATGTTGCTCTGAAGATCATTGAAAGGATCAACAGTCTAGAAGAGAACTCTATCGCTTGGCTATCCTCATTCTGTAAGAATCTTGGGATACGTCCAGAATCCATTAAATTGAAGGATGGTGATCCCGGACTTTTTGTGGTTTCTTTTCAGAACGTTCATGATGCCAATCTCTTTAAACGGGTGTTGCCGCGTGCGGGATCATTGATCCCTTTTGTGCCTGCTCAATTGGAGTTATATCCTGGAGTGGCGGTTAATCAGAGCACTGTCTTTGTTGCTCGACAAATCAACGTTCATCTCGACCCTTCTGAAGTTGGTAGTTATTTCCATTTCTTCCCAAAATATTCTGACAGTGAGGTCTCTGCTGAATTTCGTGATTCTGTTTATGACCGTGTAACGCAACTCGCTCTCGGTTTTGGAGGCCCTAGCAAGACTGGACTGCAAATCAATGCAGTCGTAAAGAATACTGATGAGCAATATAACGACATAGTGATCGCTCTTGCAAAAGAGATCGTTGATGTGAATCATACTTTCGATAGTAAGCATCCTGTTGCCCAGAGGTATTTCGCAAGTTTCACGCAAGTGGACGTTCCCGATCGAGAAGGCTTGATCCAAAAGTTTCTCTCAAGGGCCGACGGCTTGAAAGCGGATCTTCAGAAGCAAAAAAAACCTTTACTCGACGAACAAAAGAAACTGCAAGGAGAGGGTAAATTCCTAGATCTTTCTGCAGAACAACAGCTTTCGTTCCTAGACAATCAGATTCAATCTTTAGAAAGCGCAGGCACCATCATCCGCGGCAACACCTCTCTCTTTCGAGCTGAAAAAAAACCTCTTACTGCCGAAGAAGTTCAGCAAAACCTCAAAGATGCCGAAGCGAACATTGACCCTCGCGATCCGATGCTGGTACTAAATTTAATGGACCGTCATCCCTTCATACAAAGTATTGCAATCGACTGGAGTAATGACAAGATCTTGTTGAATTTTTACGATGATGTACAAGAGATTCGACTGAGTCAAGGAACAACCGAAGAGGAAGCTTTCCTTCAAGAAAAATTGAATCATTATATTTTTAACGAAATCGCTCGTGTTTCTAGAACGACAGATGAATCGATCTCCTCAGAAGGAAATACATTCGCTATTGCTTTAACCAGCCTGACAAATACTCAGAGCTTTTTGTCTTTCGATCTAGGGTTCCTAGCAGAAAAACAAAGTCAGCAGGTTATTCGTCAGCTTTTGTCGGATTGGCTGCCGGAGCATGCAGATTTAAGTCGAACAGTTTTTCCCATTCTAGACTATGAAATGCATCAAACGCTCAGTCCGCAAGAGCAAAAGCTGGGTCTCGTTGTTTACGCTCCGGCAGCGTATAAGGAAGAGTCCCCTGCTGGTTTTCAAAAAACATCCATCTATGTGATCGCACGTGGCATGGACAGCATACTCCAAAAATACAGAGAGACACCCAACGCCCCTGGTGGAGAGATTCTCTCTCATGACATCGACCAATTGTCTGAATTGCTCAAAAAGAAAGGATTTATTGGCTATTCGGGGTCTTCATTTGGGGTCGACAAAGAGTTTAA
>JAAKFP010000142.1 GCA_011065005.1 Chlamydiota bacterium
CATGCCCTGTTCCCTGTATGGAAACGGTTCTACCTCTGAGTGAAGGGGTCTGCCACAGCTTCATTGCGACCGCTTGCATCCCCCGATAAACTCCCCAAGCTGTGAAACGGCTAGGATCTCCGCTACTTTTCTCTGTCGGCAAGGCCGCAACATAGGGGGTTGTCTTGTGAATGATGATCATATCATCGGTAGAGGATCCCATATCTTCAGCAACAATATACTGCCCTTGCAGTTCGTCGATAGCTTCAGCATAAGCGGTTAGCAGTTTTTCTGTTTTATCCGTTTTGGAATTAGCAATGATAACGCTTTTACCCCCACCTAAACCATTTTCTACGAGAGCTGATTTGTACGTCATTCCTTTAGCTAATCGAAGAACATCCTTGAGTGCATCTTCAGGATTACTGTAGGGAAAAATCCTTAATCCCCCCATGGAAGGTCCAAGTGTTGTATCGTGAATAGCGATAAAGGCATGAAGTCCCGCTTCTGTATCCTTTACCTCGATCACCTTTTCATAGCCAGAGACCTCAATTTCTTTGATATTGAGCATCTTGGCTCTCACTTTACCCTGATTTTTATAGTGTTCATCGATAGATGTCATGCGCCTAACCGACCTCTGTAAAAAATACCCTTGATTATTAATGACATTTCAATGTATTCTAACTAGCAGTTTAATACAAATATTCTTCCCATTAACGAAAACTAGTGTCCCAAAAAGAGGTTATAATGACGAAAGTTATCATCTCAGAAGAAAAAAAAACAGAGTTGGAGGAATTTCTTCACGAAAATCGTCCAGCCGAATTAATCAACACCTATCTCTTTTTTATCGAAAAAAAGTTTAACCTTCACCCTGTTCTCTTCCCCAAAGATAAAATCATTTATCGGAACAGTGATGATGCTGCGAAAATTTTGGAAAAAGAGGACAAACTCTCTCATCAGACGGAGATAAAGATTGTCTTTGGAGATAGCGCCGTCGATGAGCAAACGAAGAAGATCTACATATGCCCTTTTACAGGAAAAGTCTTTGGGGATAATACACATCCTAATCCTCAAGATGCCATTTATGACTGGGTGTCAAAGTGCCCTGAAAATACTGAGAGGGTGGGCGGCCTTAGAGTTAAACGTTTTTTCGTTTCTGAGGATCCAGAGGTTATCAAGAACTATATCGGAAAGGCTAAAACCAAGGAGCCTATCACCAAAACGGTCTTTTCTTCGGTTCTGAGTGGAAAACTTTTCAACTCAAGAGAGGCGGTCGTTAAAGACTTTAAAGCGAATTACCTGAAGAGGCTTACCCTCGTAGAGGTGCAAAACCAAAACCGCTTTCAAATTGAAACGGACTTCTTGGAGCTTATTCAAGAGCAACTTCAAGAGGATAAAATCATGGCTTTTGTGGAAGCTATGGCGGAAGTCCAAGAATTCCAGCCTATTGTGGAGAAGTGGCTCTCATAAATGTTTGAGTTGTTTTGTCACACTTCCTAAGGCAGAAACCAATTCTTCACCTTAATTGAGTATAAAATGATGAAGTACATGACTGCCTCGGCTGAAGAGACGATCGCGCTGGGGAAAGAATTTGCCAAAAGTTTACCTGAGAACAGCATTGTTTGTTTTTTTGGTGACCTAGCAGCAGGAAAGACCACATTTATTAAAGGGCTGGCTTCCTATGTAGCGCAGTGTTCCCCTGAAGAGGTGATTAGTCCTACGTTTGTTTACCTCAATATCTATCAAGGAAAGAAGGACGTTTACCATTTTGATCTTTATCGAATGAATGGGCCTGATGATTTTATCGGAATGGGGTTTGATGAGTTTTTGTATGCAGGTGGAATTAGTTGTATTGAATGGTCGGAGAGGATTGCCTCTCTATTGCCTTCGGGTGCCATACGGGTTGAGATGACACACCAGGGGGAGAATAAAAGACAGGTAATGATTACACGGTAGAGATTATGCTTCGATTGACATTAAAAAATCCCAAATTTGTCAAAACGGCAGTCCGTCCCAAGGATTACCCTGTGCTGCGGAATCCTTCAGGGAAACTTATTCCTGAGATTGCTGTGGCTGGACGATCAAATGTGGGGAAGTCGAGTCTTCTCAACCATCTATTTCAGACGAAGGGTTTAGTGAGAACCTCGTCAACACCGGGCAAGACACAGATGTTGAATTTTTTCACACTTGATGATGAACTGGCTTTTGCGGATTTGCCTGGCTACGGTTTTGCGAAGGTGCCCCTTTCCATAAGAGAGCAATGGGGTCCTATGGTGCAAACCTATTTGGGAAAAAGGGAAACCTTAAAGTTGATTTTTTTTCTTTTTGATATACGTCGCATGCCGAATGAGGACGATCGAAGACTTTTGGAGTGGATCTCTTATAATCAGTTGGCGATGATCCTTGTCTTCACAAAAATTGACAAAGTGAAGAAAAATCAAAAAGTAGCAAATACCCAGAAAATCCTCAAAACCTTTGACGTAGAAAATTTGCATTACGTGCATTATTCGGTAACCAAGAATCAAGGTCGGAATGAATTAATTTCTATGATAAAAGATGCATTGGAAGGGGATGCCTAGTACTAAGGAAGCATCATGACAGATATTGGAAAACAAAAATTCGTCTGTTTAGACTGTGAGACCACAGGTCTAGATCCCGCAAGTGATCGAATTATAGAAGTCGCTGCGATTTGTTTTGATTCTAGTAATGCATATAGCAGCTTTGAATCCCTAGTGAACCCAGAGCGTTCTATCCCTGAGGAATCGATCGTCATTCATCACATTACCTCTAAAATGGTTTCCGGTAAGCCGACGATAAAAGAGGTCCTCCCCGAATTCCTCAAGTTTGTTGGGAACAATATTATCATGGGCCATGGCATTGGTTTTGATATCGAAGTTATCGCTAAAAGCGCTGAAAGGGAGGGGATCCCCACAACGATCAGGGAGAATCGTTTTGTGGACACCTTGAGAATGGCGCGGATTTATGGAGAGAGCCCCTCAAATTCTTTGGAGCAGCTTAGAAAACACTTTCAAATCGAGGCGGAAGTGGCTCATAGGGCTATGAGTGATGTCACCGTGAATATTGAGGTTTTTAAAAGATTTATGAAGCTCTACCATACGGTGGAAAGGCTTTTCGACGTTCTTTCTCGTCCTATTTTGCTCAAGGATATGCCTTTAGGAAAGCATAAGGGGCGATCTTTCAAAGAAGTCCCAATTCAATATCTGCAGTGGGCCGTCAATAAAGATTTCGATCAAGATCTTCTTTATTCTATTAAAACCGAGCTAAAAAAAAGAAAAAAAGGAAACCTCTTTTATCAAGAAGGAAACCCCTTCAAAGATCTGTGAGGTAAGATTTCAACGCAAAGGAGCAAAAGACGCCAAGACGCAAAGAAATTAGGGTGTCTTTCTTTGCGCCTTTGCGTTTAATTTTATTTCTTAAGTTGACGGCATTGTCTGAATGCTTACGATGTCTTTCCTTTTATTCCCTAATGCTATAGTATTTTAACAATAACAATGCAGGAGTTTCCGATGAGTAATGAACAAGAACAGGATATCAATACCGAAAAAGGTTCCTTCGAAGTCAAAGTCGGTCTCGCTGAGATGCTCAAAGGCGGAGTGATTATGGATGTCACCAACGTTGAACAGGCTAAAATCGCTGAAGGTGCAGGAGCAGTAGCCGTTATGGCTCTTGAGAGGATTCCTGCTGATATTCGTGCCGATGGCGGTGTGGCGCGGATGTCAAATCCAGAAATGGTTCAGAAGATACAAGAGGCTGTTTCTATTCCGGTCATGGCAAAGTGTCGCATCGGTCATTTTGTTGAAGCGCAAATTCTTGAATCCCTGTTTGTAGATTTCATTGACGAAAGCGAAGTTCTTACACCCGCAGACGAGGAAAACCACGTCGATAAACACTCTTTCCGCATTCCGTTTGTTTGTGGTTGCTGCAACCTTGGGGAGGCGTTGCGCCGCATCGGAGAAGGAGCAGCTATGCTTCGCACTAAGGGAGAAGCTGGTACAGGAAACATTGTCGAAGCGGTGAGGCATATACGTACACTGATGCGGCAGATTCGTTACTTGACAGCTCTGGATGTTTCAGAGCTCATGGCCGAGTCCAAAAAGCTTGGAGCGCCTTATGAGTTAGTAAAAATCGTGGCAGAAACGGGAAAGCTTCCTGTACCAAATTTTGCTGCAGGAGGAATTGCTACCCCCGCTGACGCTGCCTTGATGATGCAGCTTGGCGCCGAAAGCGTATTTGTTGGTTCAGGAATTTTTAAATCTGAAGATCCGGAACAGAGGGCGAAAGCCGTTGTCGGGGCCGCTACCTATTACAAGGATCCGGAGATGCTTGCAAAAATCTCTATGGGGCTTCTCAATGCGATGAAGGGGTTAGATATTCAGCAACTGAAGAAGGAAGAACTTCTAGCTGCCAGAGGTTGGTAACAGCCATGAACTTTCCGACGGTTGGTGTTCTAGCACTGCAAGGCGCTTTTGCCAAGCATATGGCAGCCTTTCAATCTCTCCATGCTCATGTCAAAGAGGTTCGCAAGCCTCAGGAGCTGAAGGAATGTGACGCCTTGGTGATTCCTGGAGGGGAATCGACAACGGTAGCGCGACAGATCGATTTCATTGGCCTCAGAGAAGCTATCATAGATTTTGCAGAAAATAAACCTATCCTTGGGACTTGTGCCGGATTGGTTTTGATGGCCAAAAATGTCATTGGACATACCATCACACCTTTTGGATTTCTCGATATCGAAGTGGAAAGAAATGGCTATGGAAGACAATATGAGTCCTTTACCGCTGAAATTGTCCCCTCATTCCCTTCCTCTCCGAGTTCCTTTCACGCAGTATTTATTCGAGCTCCCTGTATCAAAAAATATGGGGAGAAGGTTAAAGTATTAGCGTCATATCAGACAGAACCTGTTCTTATTCAACAAGATCGGTTTCTTGCAGCAACTTTCCATCCAGAGCTTTCTGGTGATTTTTCCATTCATAGTTATTTCTTGAATATGTTATAGCTTAAGAGAGAGGAGCAAAACTCTGAAAGACCGCTTTTGGCGCTTTTGCCGATTTTCGACATTTGATCCAAGTTCTTTACTATCAAGCCTATTTGAATTTACATCAAGGACCGAAAAGCGATAAGATCACTTAAAAATTAGCTAAGTATAGTTTTGCAACTCCCTCTTAAATTTTATCCATAGAAGGGGAGGATGTTATGATGAAGGTAGGAAAAAAGGATAGAACAGTTCCAGGTGTTCCACCAGCAAAAGCGCCACTTCATTCAGATCCGAAGATGCGACAGGAGGTCGATAAAGCACAAAGGGTGGCAGGAAATGGGGGTTCAACAGGTGTCGTTCCTGCTCCTAGGCCTGGTATAACAACGGAATCACAAAATCGATCCGAAGTGGAAAAGAAGAAGATGGGCTTTCTTACGAAAACTCTTGAATACTTCAAGAGTTTTAGGCTGAAGAAATTGCTTGTACAACTAGCACATGTCATTTCTGAAACTTTGAAAAAAGTGTTTCATTCCATTACCGAGTTTTTTTCCGGAGAAAAAAAGAACGTAGAGAATGTGGTTGAGGCCGAATCGCAGATTGAAGAGATGAGAGAGGCTAAAGAATGGGTCAAAGAAGACGTTGATCCTGTTGCAGTGTTTCTTGGTAAGATTGATGATATGATTTTTCGAGAAAGATTCGAAGTAAACAGAAAAACAAACTTTGAAGAAGCAAGTAAGTTGAAGGAAAACTTGGAAAAAAAAGATTCCGAGACGAAGCGTACACGCAAAGTTCTTAAAAAGATTATAGGGAAAGGTTCCGAGACGATGTGTGCACGCGAAGTTCTTGAAAAGATCAAAGGAGAAGATTTAGAGATGATGTGTGCGCGCAAAGTTATTGAAGAGATCATAGAAAAAGATTCCGAGACGATGTGTGCACGCGAAGTTCTTGAAAAGATCAAAGAAAAAGATTGCGAGACGAAGTGTGCGCACAAAGTTCTTAAAAGGATCATGGATAAATTAAAGCTACCAAGATTTAAGAAAAACGATACATTACAGGGAACAGATTTTGTTGGACTGATCAAGGAAAACGACCTTGTAGGATATCTACGAAAGATTGCGCCCCAAAGTCTGTTGATTATGACAGAGGAGAAATTTCTAGCTGGATTTAAAAGGGGGGTACAGTTTAGTTGTGAACAAATCAAAAACGGAATAAATGCGGTGGGACTTTTTAGGCAGTCTGTAAATCCAAAATTCCAACGGTGGATTTTGAAAGCATGCTTTTCCGAAGAAGGTTGTCTGAAACGGATGTCGGAAAAAAACATTGTTTTGGATTTGTGCAGTTTGCTCAAAGCTTTTGCGCTCCAATATGACCTTCTCGTTAGGGCTAAGATGATCACGGAGAAAGGTAAAAAAGAGATAAGACCCTTTATGAAGGAGATTGAAGATTTGCTGATTGATGTTTGCAATCATTCAACTTGTAATTTAATGCCGAAAGAAAATATAAACACTAGCGCCAGAGAAATCATTAAAATGATTCAGGGTTTTGGTTTTACATACTTTTCTCACGATCCATTCCTCACAGAAAATCTCCGAGCCGCTATGAGATCGGGGCTTGGTCCAGTGATGACACCTTTAGGGCTCGTGCAAAAATAAGTTGTGCGTTTCTGGTAACTCAGCGCTTCAGATGCGAGGCGCAAATTCGCAGACAACTTATTAGTTTTCAAGAATTTGCAACAAAGCAGATGAAGATGATGTGTTAGCAGAAATGCGGAAGTTATTTCTGCACGAGCCCT
>JAAKFP010000143.1 GCA_011065005.1 Chlamydiota bacterium
AGCTCTTCAGTTGCGAGGCGCAAATCTGCAGTCAACTTATTAGTTTCCAAAGATTTGCAACAAAGCAAGTGAAGATGATAGGACAGCATAAATGTAAAAGTTATTTTTTCTAGCTTCCTAAGGGTTCATAAATTAGTAAACCTCTTCCACATGAATCAAATAAACGCAGAGGCGCAAAGACGCAGAGAACAAAAGAGAAATTAAAAAATATTTTTTAATTCTCTTTAATCTCTGCATCTCTGTGCCTCTGCGTTTGAATTTGTTTCGGGAGCACCTGAATCCCAGGATAATCCCTTTATTTTTATCTCTTTTAGGGCTATAACGGTTTTTCTTTTACCATGTAATGGAGAGAGGTTGATGATCCGTTATTACGTCCTGGCAATGAGTTGTTTCCTTTCTATGCAGCTTTCTGCAGACACCCTATTGTCCCATACAGCTGGGAGTTTCTTCACCCCTTGTGACCTGGACAACATACAAAACTCTGCCCTTGATGAAGACATTATTATCCTTAACGATGGTGTCCAGTTGAAGGGAAAAGTGCCAAAGCTGCCCCAACTGCAATTCCTTTTTGGGTTATTTCCTCTAAACATCAACGATGCTATTGCTATTGCATTCTCGAAAAAAGACGAACAAACCAAAATGCAGATCATCACCCACGATGAATATAGCTTTGTGTGTGATATTCCCGAAGAGATGATCACCTTGGTACAGTATTACCCTTCTCGCGAGGATGCTACCCATTCGGTTCGTCAAGAGATCGATCCCCATACGATTAACTACATTCTTTTTAAAGAAAGAGGCGGGACGTCATATCCTGACCCAGAGAGGTTGTATACTCTAGAGCTGAAAAACGGTGACCAGCTGCCGATCGTGATCAAAGAGGAGAAAATTCAGCTTAGTAATGGGTGGCGGGATTTCAATCTCTCTTCTAATAAAATAGTCAAGTTAACCTTCGACAATGGTCTCTATGGCGTTCTCAATGGGGAAGATAATAAAGAAGAGGAACTAGACCTTTCTTTTGTTAAAGACAGATACCTTCATATTCAAATTGCAAAAACTCCACAAACTCTGGGAATTTCCTGGGATCAGATTTATCAAATAAAAAAAAATGAGCAGACAACAAAAAAGAAAAAAAGCATTGGAGCCTTTGCTTGGAAAACATCCGACTTAGGTGGAATGTCAGGAAGCGTTCATAAATCGCGACCAGAAACAAAACCTACACACCCAAAATCACCCTCAAATGAGTGGAATTTAGAGGCAGGAGGGCTGTCCCGAGATGTTCCAAGAGATACCACGGGCCGCCTTTCCTTTGGAAGTGTTGAAAAGGGCGAAGAACCACAAAATAAGATAAACCAGCTCAGCTACGCTCTTGCTGAAGAGAAAAAATATTCCCGAGAGCTGCAAAATCAAATCCGTGAAATGACTCTTGATGCCGAAGCCTTTGAAAAGCAGCTGACAATTCTGCAAGATTCCATATTCTCAAAGGATAAGGAGCTCGAGCAGAAGCTCAAAGAGGCTGTTGTAAAAAGAGACAAGCTCGAGCATGACTTAACTCTTCTTAAAAGTAAGCTCGAGGAAAAAGCTTCCGAACGGGAACAGACAGAGTTGAGACATTCCTTTATAGCGGAACGATTCACAGGTAAATTGGAGGAAGCCCTCGTCTCTCTCTCCGTCCAGGATATCTCCATAAACCAACTTAGGATTTATCTCCAAGAGGAAGAAAAAAAACGAAAAGAAATAGAGAATGAGTTGACTCAGGCGCAGCGCTCTCTTGACGAGTCAACAAAAGAGACTCAAGCTATATCGGAGAAATATAACAATGCCTATAAACAGGTGGAAATCCTCGCTAACGCGCACTCTACAACACAAAGTGAAAACGAAGAACAAGTTGACCAGTTAGAAAAAACACTCGATCAAGAGAAAAAAAGTGTGCAGACATTAGAAGAAAAACTCCAGCAGCTTATGGGGAATTATGAAGACGCAACCCGGCAGATTCTCACTTTACAAAATGATCTAGAGGAACTTCAAGAGAAGCTCAAAGGCGAACTTTCTAAAAAGGAGGATTTGCAAAGCCAGTTAGCCGTCCTCCAACCAAAGTATGAAGAAGAAAAAGAAAGTAACTGCCAGCAGCAAGCGAAAATGCAAAGGATGAACGAACTCTTGAATGAAACCCGCCAAGCTCTTGCTTCCAAAGAAGAACAAAACCGTTTTGCTGCCACACGGATAGGCTCTTTGACCAAGGAAAATCAATCACTGTCACAGCAAAAACGATCGCTTCAAGTGGAGCTTCAGGAGCAAAAGGCAGCTTTTTTCAGGCAGAAAGAATTTATTATGAAACTCAATACAAGCCTTCATTCTCAGAAAAAAGTGTTGAATAAGATTGAACAGTCTCATCTCAATCTAGTCGCTGAGCTGGATAAAGCCAAGAACGTGCACTCTAGTCTCATCCAGGAATTATCCCTAGAGGATACAAGCCCTGTTTCTCCACAGTCCAATGAAAGGCTTCCCTCTTTATATCCGGATAACTCAGACCTCTCTCAATATGATGTCCATATCGTTTCGGAAGGGGAAAACCTCAATAATATATCCATGAAATACTATGGCACTTCTTATCGCTGGTCAGATATCTACGAAATGAACCGAGAGGTTATTGAAGATGTCAACCGACTACGCATAGGTGCCGCGTTGGTCATTCCGGACTGAGCGGGCCACGCAAAATTTAACCACAGATGCACACAGATAAACACAGATGAATTTGTAAGCGTTCAGACCTTCGGCCCTTTGATTTTTCACATTTTTGGCTGGGGCCATCGTCCCAGAAATAGTGACTTGAATAGTTACGAATTCATTATGGTTCATCTCAAAAACGCGTACCCTGAGAGTTTATGGTTAACAATAAATTTGGGAGTACGGGGACTTGTCACCGTTTTGTCAGCCGCTCCCGCTGAAGCAACTTTCTTATTGTTAATGATTTATTTAGCACCGAGAGCACAGAGAACACAGAGAATGGAAAAAATTCGGGGTTTATTAAAAATAGACCCTCTCATAAAACCTCAAATTTCTCTCTGTGCTTTGCTCTGTAGTGAATAGCGTAACAATGTTTCCTGTTAACTAGCAATTTAAAAGTTTAATTATATTATCCAAAAGATAGCTTTATTATAATTGACAGAAACCAAACTTTACAGTAACATGATTGTTGAAATATTTTTTAATAAGGCAAGTAAATGGCTTATTTTAATTCAATTAATTACTTTAGTGACGCTGGCTCAAACCAACCCCCTCACGTTGGAGATCGATATACCCCTCTTCGGCGGGAAACAATCACTTCTTTGGCATCCGAGAGAATGTTTAACCCGGGAAAACCCCCATTTTCAGGAATTTCCGATCGCGATGATTTTTGTAATCAACTTAGCATGGCGAGTTTCGGAGTTTCCTTAGCCGAAATGCAAAAAAGTCCAATTCTCAAATATAGAGTATCAAGAAGAACTCCGCTCGCTGTTGCAAGCAATGCGAAGAGAAGGGAAGAGCCACAATACAATATTCCCACAAAACCAATAAGGTTTCTAGACGCTCCAGGGATCTCAAAAGATGTTTTTTGTAATGTTATGTCTTTGTCCAAATCTAATGTATTGGGAATCGGAATGGGTACAAAGTTATATAGTTATGATGTTAATTCTCGTGAAGTTGCCGAGCTTTTTGATGTGGAATCATCTTGCGAAATATGTTCTGTTGACTGGTATGATGAACAACGTCTTATTTGTGGAGACAGTTTTTCTCAAATTACAATCATTGATATTGTAAAGGGAGCGAAGTATAGCTCAAAAGTTGATGAAGATTCTAGCGCAATCTTCTCTTTAATCTCCTCGACCGATTCGAGAACAATTACATGTGGAACAGAAGATTCTCAGGTATGTTGGGTTGACCCAAGAATAGGGGATGGAAGTTACTTTTCTTCAATTTGTACAGATAGCATATCTTCTCTAAAAACATCTCCTTCAGAGATTTATCTGGCAGCAGGTTGCAGTAATGGTGATGTATTCATATATGATTTAAGGAACACTTTGGAGCCTCTGGCGGTCCTGGACAGTCATGGCGACGGAGTTTTGGGGGTGATTTGGGCCTCTGAAAATAGACTTGTTACGGGAGGGGGTGAAAAAAAGGGGTGTATCGATGTTTGGAATATAGATGAGGGCAGACGTATCCATACTCAATATATGAACAGCCGAGTCACATCACTACAATTGACAGGAGATGGTGACATCATTTCAACACATGGAGAACCCGGAAGCGAGATCAAGCTATGGAACTTACAGAATAATCAAAGTCAGCTGTCCCAAGTCGCTTCCATCACATCTCTCACCAACGATATTCTCTCTTCGGCACTGAACCCTGAAACGAATACTTTGGCCACAGTGTCGTATAATGAGGTGATCGAAATATGGAAGGGGTTTGAAAAGAGAAAGATTGGAAACGAGCCTGTCCCTTCACCAGGAATTCTGTCTTTAGATCATCCGAAAAATAGTATTCGGTAAAGCGAAAGATCTAGATTCATCTGAAATCTCTTTCCTTTTTTCTTGAAGCTGGATATAAAAAACTTTATTGAGTTTGTTGGTAAGGATTTCCATGCGATTGAAGTTGTTTCTCTGTTGTCTGTTTGTAACCGTAACAGTTCAGGCTGAGCCCGTTGAAAATCAAAAATCTAGATCTATATTTGCTTACACGAAATCTTTGGGACTTGGGGGACAGGTTAGGTGCCTGTACGATATGATTGTCCTAAAAGATGGGACTTTGCTTACGGGAGACGTTAGTGATGCCCTTGCCTTGACGCATGCTTTTGGGGATTTGGGTTTCGATAAAGATAAAGTTTGCTTGATTTCTCCTGTTTCCGAAACTTCGGAGAAAATACGTATTCTCACTTCTAATGGAAAGGTATATGAGGGCAGTGTGGACAAGGAATCAGTGACGTTCACAGAGTATGTTGCTGTATGTGATACCTCACGCCATCAGTCGAGAACTCTCAGTTATGATGAGGTCAGTTTTATATTGTTCAAACCCAAACGGGTGGCTTTCATTGTAAATACTGAAAAAAAAGCAGCAAGTTCTCAAGGGGACTCGGAGCAGAAATTCCCCGACGGGGATGTGGGCTTATCGTTTACGTCTGCGGTAAGGAGTGAAAGTAAGGAAGATGCTATTCCCGAAGCATCTGGACTCGAAGTGGTCGTAGCCCAACCGGACAAACTGAAAAATGAACCACCAGCGATATTCACGGCTCAGACGGAATTAGGGATTCCGGAAGAAGTGGAGTTTTCTGAAGAACCGGAACCGGTATTTGTTGTCGTCGGAAATGATATGGATCAGATGATTTCCGACGAATTACTGGCTCTGGGCGCAGATTTTGCTATAGAGAACTGGGAGCCAGAAGGTGTACAGGAGGATGTGGTCGAGCTCAGCACCTCTGAGGAGGAAATAATTATTTCTCAGGACGATTCAAGTGCTGATGAGATCCAGCAAGTTGACGAAGCCGAGGAGATTGCATATCTCGACGTTGAAGAGGAAGAAGTTGCAGAGTTGGCAAATCCTATTTATGTTGAAGATACCTTGCAAGAAGATGATTACCTTGATACTACGGATACACCTGTAGAAGTTCTTAGCGTAGAAGGTGTTTATGCAGGAATGATGTATATTGCCCCGGAGGAAAATTCGCCTTCTGGCTTTTATGTCAACATGCGCCCGGTGACAAATCGGGAGTATGAGGAGTTTGTTCAAGCGATCAATTATATTACACCGCCACATTGGCTGCGTGGAGAGATACCCCCCGGTTTTGAGGACCGACCCGTGGTGAATATTTCGTACCGAGATGTCTTTCTTTTTGCTATTTGGTCAGGAAAAAGATTGCCCTCCGAAGAGGAGTTGCGTCGTTTTGCACAAGAATACGGGGTTGAAGGGAATCCTGATAACAATTTTAGGGAATGGACATCAACGCCATCATCGAATGTAAGCTTTAATGACAAAGAGATGTCGAATTCACTTCAGAGCAGGTCATTTCATTCGGGTCATCTGGTTTTTGGTCCAAAGCAAGATGTCTCTATAGAACGCAATGATGAATACAATAGTCACATTGGATTTCGACTAGCAGGGGATGCACAATAATCCTAGAAAACGCAGTTCAAAATGATCTATAAGTGCAAAATCTTGCACTTATAGATCATTTTGAACTGCGTTTTCTAGGATTATTATCTTTTCTTTTTTTCGACTTGGATGCGTTCCACAACCAACTGAAGGGGAGGGGATCGCGCTGGCCGGTTAAGTGGCCCTTCTATGACGAGAATCTTGTCGTTTTCCGCTTCTTTAAGAATACGTTCACGAACGTTTGGAGTAAGTTCCCGTAAGTATGGATTGGGTTTTGTTGTGTATCGTTCTGGATCAGGGACAATAGGGCTCACAAGGACAAAACGAGTGTTATCTTGTTCAGAGAAAAGAACGACACTTCGTCCTTGTTCTTTGACTTTTCCACGAACTCTAACACGGATGTCGTTCACACCCACTCCAACCACTTGCATAGTAGTTTTTATCGGGTAGTAAGAAAAGGGTTGCTTTGGTTTCCAGTTCAGAACGGTGACTCCTGTTACGGGGTTTGTGCTAACCTTTTCAACCTGTTTTATTTTCATAAACTGCTTACTGAGAAGTTTCGCACAGTCTTCATTGCAAGCTGTGCTACTCCAGGTGATTCTCACCTCTAGCACTTCGGAATATCCAGCGTTA
>JAAKFP010000144.1 GCA_011065005.1 Chlamydiota bacterium
ACCCACGTTAACGAAAGATGGCTCATCAGGACCCGGTGAGGCATAAAAAGTTCCAACCATAGGCGATGTCACCAGCTTTCCATCTTGATCCACTCCCCCTCCTTCGACATGCTCAACAGGAGGATGTAAAGAAGCAGGAATATCAACTTTAGAATTCCCTGTCTGCACTTCATAGATTTGACCCTGCGGATGCTCTTGCAGCTCTTCTTGCGCATAATGCTTCTTATTGAGGTGGTCTTCACGTTCCAACTCAATCTCAAAATCATCTTGCTTGATACGCAACCGTTTGGTACCGGTCCGGTCCATCGCTGCCATCAAGTCTTTAATTTGTCGTAATTCCAAAACTTTGAACCTCCAAATGAACGGGTAAAATTTCCACTTAGGAACCGTGCAAAAATAACTTGCACATTTCTGACATCACAGCATCTCCATCTGCTGCGTTACAAATCCTTGAAAACCAAGAAGTTGGCTGCGGATTTGCGCCTTGCAGCTGAAGCGCTGTGATATCAGAAATGTATAACTTATTTTTGCACAGTTCCTTACTTTATACCCGTTGAATGTACTCTTCAGTTTTTGTATCTATCTTGATAATATCTCCAATCTCAATGAAAGGTGGGACCTCAACTTTAGCTCCCGTCTCCAAAATAGCTATCTTTGTAGCATTTGTGAGAGGCGATAATTCCTCTTCCCCTTCTGTCTGTTCCACCATCAATTCCAGAAACTGTGGGAGTTCAATGGAGAAAACAGTGTCCCCGTAAAGGGAAGCTTTTATTTCTGTTCCCTCTTTGAGATATCGAGTTTGCTCGCCAACAACATTAGAGGGGATGAGAATCTGTTCAAGGTTATTGATATCTAAAAACAGATAATCTTTCCCTTCCACATAAAGAAACTCTAGGTTTCTATCTCTCGACGAAACATCTTTAACCTCTTGTTCCAGTTTAAAATTCTTTTCGATCACCTTGTTCGTTGTGAGGTCTCTAAGCTTCGTTTTGATAAAAGGCGCCCCTTTGGGCACAGTCACTTTCACACTAGATTCCACCCGGTAAAGCTTCCGACTTATTGATATAGTCATTCCAGGTGTGATTTGATTACTTTGTACCATTATTTTTCCCCAAGGTTAATCCGCCGCCTGCCGCAAGATGTTCACCCCTTCAGCCATGTCCGGAAACTGAAAAAGGTAACTTCCAGAAACAAGGACATTCGCTCCTGCTTCAATGCAAAGCTTTGCTGTTTCTTCGTTAATTCCCCCATCCACTTGAATTTCAAAAGGTGGAAGCTTTTCGTCTGCAGACCCAGGCTCCGGAGTAATTCCGCCTGCACGAATGTTTAACTTTTCACATGTTTCCCGCGTAAAACGGATTTTATCTAGGACATCGGGGATAAAGTCTTGCCCACCGAAACCGGGACTTACAGTCATAAGCAAGATCATATCGCACTTGTTCAAATATTTTGGAATCATGCTCATGGATGTTTCAGGACGGAACGAAAGCCCTGCTTTGACATTGCACTTTCTAATATATTTTAACATTCCTTCAACATCTTCTGTCGCTTCAAAATGGAACGTTAGCATATCCGCTCCCGATTCAATCATTTGCTCAATATAATCAAAGGGATGGTACACCATAATATGAACATCAAGGAACATGGACGTCGCGCGATTGACGGCAGCAACAGCCTTAGACCCCAAAGTTAGATTAGGAACAAAGTTTCCATCCATAATGTCAAGATGCAGCCAATCAGCGCCAGAATCTTCAATCCTCTTTGCCTCATCAGCCAAATGGCCGAAATCTCCAGCAAGGATCGAAGGCGCTATCTTAAGATGTTTCTTATTCATTCAGGCCTATGACTTTAGTTAAACAATATACCTTTTATTCTCCCTCAACCTTCCAACAAAAGTCAAGGGAAACATCAGGAAAATCAGAAAAATCCTTTGCTATAAAAAAGCTAGATATGGTACATTCGGAAAAAATCCGCAAATTTGTAAGAAAATGTTAACTTTATCACTCATTCTACATCGAATTCTCGTGCGCGGCGCGCGCACATAAACCTATCTTTAATTCATTCTACTTCCTTTTTGTTAAGTTTCTGAAAAGTGTTTCAGAACACTGGATTTTTAAAATACATCATTAATCATTCAAATTTTGTGGGGAAAATGAACGCTAAAATTCAATCGAATACAATATCAACCGGACTGGCGATGTTTTCGATGTTCTTTGGAGCGGGTAACATTGTTTATCCATTAGCTCTTGGACAATATGCTCAAAATCAAAACTTTTTTGCTATCACAGGGTTGCTGATCACCGCAGTTGGTGTCCCCTTCATCGGTCTAATGGCGATGACTCTGTTTGACGGAAACTACAGGGACTTTTTTGAACGAATAGGCAAAATTCCAGGGTTCCTAATCACACTCTTTATCATAGCGCTTATCGGTCCCTTTGGTGCTATGCCCCGTTTGTTTGCTTTGTCGTACTCTACTGCAAAAATCTTCACTGGAGATATTTCGCTTCCTGTTTTTAGCGCCATTTCTTGTGTTATTGTCTACTTTATGACCTTTCGACGAGGTCGAATACTCGACATATTGGGATATTTCTTGACTCCAGTGTTGCTAACGACACTAGTTATTTTGATCGCAAAAGGGATCATGTCCTCTCCAGAGACTCTTGCTACTGACCACGATAAACTGTCGACTTTTCTCTTCGGTCTGAAGGAAGGATATAATACCATGGACCTTATGGGCGCTTTCTTTTTCTCATCTATTGTGATCCTATGCTTAAAAAAAGAGCTTCTCCCCGACGATCAGAAAGACTTTCGCCAATTGATCACAATGACTTTAAAAGCTGGTTGCATTGGAGCTTCTCTGCTTGCGCTCGTCTATGTGGGTTCTAGCTATGTTGCTGCTTTTAACAGTGAAAGCTTAGCCACTGTCCCTCAAGATGAGATATTAGCAACATTAGCGCTTCAAATTCTTGGCCCTTATGCCGGGGTCATTGCTATCCTTGCCGTTTCCTTAACTTGTTTGACAACAGCAATAGCTCTAACGGCAGTGTTTGCGGAATATTTGCACGAAGACATCACACTTAAGAAGGTGAGCTACCAAGCCTCAGTAGCGCTCACACTGGCTGCGACATTTTTCATGTCCACACTGAGCTTTACAGGCATTATGAGCTTTCTGGTGCCCATATTGGTTGTTTGTTACCCAGCACTCATTGCGCTTAGCATCATCAACCTTCTACATAAACTCTATGGATTTAAGCCGGTGAAGATCCCTGTTTTGGCCGTCTTCATCATCTCACTCCTTATCCATCTTTTATGATGTGGACTGGCGCTGTTGCATTAATCACCACCGAGACCACTGAGCTCACAGAGAGAATATGAGAAATAAACAATTTTCTCACATTCTCTCTGTAAGCTCTTGTGTGCTCTGTGGTAAATTACGCAACAAAGCCATGTGGACTGGCAATCTAATCGCTGTGATGTCTGCAGCTTTCTACTGCATGATGAATGGAAATGCAAAATTGTCGTTGCTTCAGGGGATCATCACAACGATAGATGTAACCAAGACATGGGATGGTGTAAACGTTTACACGAGAGGTAGCAAGCGCGGTTGAGGGTAGTTTTAGTTTTTCTAATGTTCGTTTAATTTCCCCTTCCACCTTCCTATCCTCCGCAGTGATCATAACATAGACAAAGTTCGGCTCCGCGCGGATGCTCATCCCATAGTTTTCATCACTGGAAAAACCATCCGAAATAGAATCTAGAAGCATTTCGAACAGCTTCCTCAAAGCTTCGGGTTCCAACACAGATCGCATGATCACAGGATTTAATGAATAAAAGAAATTTTCTAACAACAAATCATCACTATTTTTCGTATCCCCAAGCAACCTCCTCACACTGCAAAGAAGCTCATTTTGCTTTGAGATCATTCCTCCGTTGTAGTCTCTGATTTCACCTACGACTCGAGAAATTTCGGAAACAACAATCTGTCGGGCTTTATAAAGGTCGATGGAATGATCGCGACGCAAAAACTGTTCTTTGGGCACTTTAACGCGGAATACTGAAGCTTCTTTTCGGTGTTTTTTTCGAAGATAACCAATCGTTTTACAACGATCGTGGATGTAGTCTAAAAAAGTATCTGACTTTTTGAACATCTCCCGAATCGATAGGTTTCCAGGACTGATCAACCGAACAATGATAACTGTAAAAAATAGATTAAGATGTGTTTGCTCATCAAAAGAGATAAAGATCTGTGGGATATCACGAAGGTATTTTATCTGATTGCTCAGAGTAAGGATGTTGTGCATGATCTCTTCTTCATTCCTCGGCATGAAAACGGGGCACATCAAGTGTTCAATACGCCCTTCTAGGTCGGAAGAGAGCTCTTTTCTAAGAAGAGAGATCTCCTCTCGAGAAAACACTTCTCCATCCCTCTTTTCAATTTCAACGTAAAGAGTACATATCGGTTCATTTCCTCTGCGATTAAAGATAAAGGAATTTTTCACAGTTTGAGCCTGTGGGACATAATTCCTGACTGCTTTGATCAGATGGGTTTCCTCAAAAAGCTCCTTATCTCTTAAAAAGTTGACAGCAACAAGCAACCCTAACACGGTTTTCTCACCCTCGGGTAATCGCAATCTTGCTCTGAATAGCTTCAGGAATAGATATCGTTTTTCCGGAGATTCTTTTATAGCTTGCAATAATGCTCTTCGAAAAAGATACTGAACGCAGATGATGCGACTGAGGTGCCTAATCCCTCTAGAAGCTTTGAAATCTTCCCGACACATAACCAGAACGTATTGCATTTCGGAAAAGACATCATAGGAAAAGTTGTCGGGCAACCTCGTGATAATAGAAGCAATATACTCCTGAATCATTGCTATCTTTTCATCGCCAGAAAGCCCTTTCACTTCTAAAATCCTTCGGCCGTAGTAGCTCGACACAACCCCTAAACGAACTTCAGACTCAATAATTGGTAAGTTGCACTGCATCTCTTCTAATTCTTCTTGGCTTTCAATGCGGATTGTCACTTCGCATAAGGTATATACGTCTCTACTAAGTTCTGGCATGGAAAAATCAACAGTATACACCATCAAAACATTGAGCCTCTTTCCCGGCACTAACCAACGACTAATCATTTCGAAGAAAAACTTAAAAGCATTCGCACGATATTTCGAAAAGACAAAAAATGAGATGTTGGAAGGCACCTCTTCGCAGGATGTAGAGGCTGTTAGAGGCAACAGTGAATCTAAGATTTCTCGTAACTCATCATATGCCGTAGGACCCTGCCTGTAAGCTTCAAAAAAAGTTTCCGGCAGAATTTTCTTTAGGATCCTGGTGATAAGTTCTACGTATAGCTGGTTGTGTGAATAGTCGGTGGGAACATCTAAATCCGTGGTAATGTGTGGTAAGCTATCGTCTACAACCATAATTTTTCTCTCACCTCTTCTGAGAAGATGGCACCATAGTGTATTAAGAAACTAAATCCATTGTGCATTATAAATCAAATCACAGGAAAAGTAAAAAAAAACTAGTCGGCTACCTGCTCCTGCTCAAAAAATGCGCGATGCGGTCGGACACCGTCCGTATCCCGAATCACTGTCCCCTCAAAATCATCACAGCTTTCCCCGCAAAAGGATTTTACTACTAGAGGGATTTGGTTTTCTCTCGCAAGAGAAATACAGCGAGGATGCAATATCTTAGCCCCCCCACGAACAATTTCTAGAGCAGCCTGATAAGACAACTGACGGAGAAATCGCGAATTTGGATTGCTCTTGGGGTCTTCTTCAAAAACCCCAGGAACATCTTTATAAAACTCAACAGCAGAAGCGCTTAACGCTGCCCCCAATGCCACTGCTGAAGTATCCGACCCCCCTCTTCCAAGAGTTGTTATCTCACCATTTGTACTAACCCCCTGAAAACCAGCGACTATAACAACCTTGCCTTGATCCAGACTTTTCACCAACCGATGGGGTCGAACATCAATAATTCGCGCATCAGTGTGGTCTTCTGAGGTAATAACCCCCGATTGACTTCCAGTAAAACTCATCGCTTCCTGATTTTTTCTGGCCAGAGCCATAGCGAGTAACGATATGCTGATGCGTTCCCCAACAGTCACTAACATATCGTATTCTCGCCTCGGGGGTTCGGGATGAACCTTTTTAGCTAGAGCAATCAACTGGTCTGTGGTATCCCCCATTGCACTCACAACAATGACTATGTGGTCATGTTCTTCCTTTCGTTCTAAGATAAGGTTCGCAATTCGAGAAAAATGTTGTGGCGTGGCAACGGAGGCCCCACCAAACTTCATAACTAAAGTACTCATAATACAGTCATTATTGCAGGTTGAGAAAATAATTGCACGAGGGCTTTGTTGTGTAATTAACCATTGACCTGGGCTGCCATATTTTTTTTGGATTTGACCCCATTTTTCTTCCTTTTACGTAAGTTTTGGGATCAACTTTGGTTTTTATTTTCAGACCCGTTGTTGTTGTCGTATTTCCAATCAGCTCGACAATCGTTTTCAAGTCGATCAGAGGTTGGGCACGCCAATTTTGTGATATATGACAAAACATTCGGTGCTCAATATTAGGTTTCTTTTCCCATTTCCAACCACCAGTTTCGAATGCTATTGACGGCAAACTCTGCCGTATCACAGCTGATTCCAACACTCACCCAGCCTACATTTTTGGAAATGTCGTAAACTCCGTAAGGCGCCGCCTTCCCTAGCTCTTTATCAATAAAATCATAAACATTGACATC
>JAAKFP010000145.1 GCA_011065005.1 Chlamydiota bacterium
TGTGATTAAGGTTAAATCTTAGCACTCCTGAAAATTTGTAGTGTCCAAACGATATAGCAAAAACAATCTAGCATGCTCATTTATAAACACTTAAAAAACTACAAGAGGTGAACTTGGGTTAAGAAAAAGATTTCAACGTGAAGATCGCAAAGAGTTTGGGAGTACGGGGACTTGTCACCGTTTTGGTATCCATCGACTTGTCGATGGTTTTGGTGCAGATGCTCACAAATATCACCGACAAGTCGGCGACTAACAAAACGGTGACAAGTCCCCGTACTCCCAAATTTATTGCTAACCACAAACTCTCAGGGTACGCGTTTTTGTAATGAATCGCTTAAGTTGACGGCATTGCCTGAACAGTTACCGGCAGCTTAAGTATTTATATTGATTTTAATTATCATCTAAATTAAACTGTTTAGTAATTATTCGCTATAAAGCTCAATATTTCATGTTAGTTCTAGGTATCGAAAGCACTTGTGATGAGACTGGATGCGCCATAGTACGAGACGGCAAAGAGATCCTTTCAAATGTTGTAGCCTCTCAACACGATATCCATGCAAAATATGGTGGAGTTTTTCCGGAACTTGCCAGCCGCAGACACACAGAAGTGATGATCCCCGTAATTGATAGCGCCTTGAACAAAGCAGGGATCTCCCTCAACCACGTGGATTTAATCGCTGTAGCACATGGGCCCGGATTACTCGGAGCGCTGTTAGTTGGACTCAACGCCGCAAAAACAATGGCCTTTTCACTATCAAAACCCTTTATCGGTATCAACCATGTAGAAGCACACATCTACGCCGCAATTATGTCCCAACACACCCCTCCATCCCTCCCCTGCTTAGGTGTGATTCTATCAGGAGCACATACAAGTATTATCTACATTCGTGAGATCGGATCATACGAATTGCTCGCCCAAACAACAGATGATGCCATAGGCGAAGCTTTTGATAAAGTGGCCAAAGTAATGGATATTCCCTATCCTGGCGGGCCCAAAATCGAGGCTCTGGCTAAAGAAGGCGATCCTCAGAGCTACCCTTTAAAAGCAGGACAAGTCAAAGGTAGGCCATTAGATTTCTCTTTCAGTGGAATTAAAACAGGTGTTCTGTACGCGGTAAAGGGACAAAACGGCTTGATCGATGGAAAAGACAAGATATCTAAGTCGGACAAGTCTGACATAGCCGCCTCTTTCCAGCGCATAGTTTTTTCCGATGTGATAACTAAAGTTTTGAAAGTAGCAAGTGAACGTGATTGCCAAACAATTATTTTCGGAGGCGGAGTCACCAACAATTCCCGTTTGCGTGAGATGTTTGCAGAAGCGGCACCAAACCATTATCTCTGCTGGCCTTCAAAGGGTCTGAGCTTAGATAATGCAGCCATGATTGCAGGTCTTGGCTACCATAGGTATCTCAAACAGGGAACAGGAGATCCCTACGATCTAGAGGCTCTCACTCGAATTCGTTTTTCTACTTGAAATTTAATGTTTTTATTTACTATGATTTACGTATTCATAAAGACATGAGGAGAATGTTCAATGGCAAGCAAAAGAGAGAAAATTAAGCTAAGAAGTCAAAAAAGTCACTTTCATTACTACACCTTCAAAAATAAGACGAAAACACCCGACCGAATTGTCTTGAAAAAATACGATCCTGTTGTGCGTGAACATGTCGAGTTCAAGGAAACAAAGTAATCTCTAGGGTTAAAATTTATGTTTGAACTCTCTGTTGCCCTCAAGTATCTTATACCGCGATGGCGGCAGCTTTCAGTTTCCATTATCAGTGTGATATCCATTATTGTAATAGCCTTGGTCGTATGGCTGATTGTCGTCTTTTTTTCGGTCACCCATGGTTTGGAAAAAAACTGGATCAACAAGCTGATTGCATTGACAGCACCTGTTAGAGTAACGCCCACAAAAGAGTATTATAATTCTTACTACTATCTCTCCGATAGTATCAGCGCAAATGCAAACTACACCTTGAAATCGATTGGAGAAAAACTAGCCTCTCCCACCGCAAATGCCTACGATCCCGATTTCGATGAAGAGGTTCCCGGGCAATGGCAATCTCCCGACCTAGACGCAGGCGGCAACGTAAAAGATCTCGTCAAACTCGCTTTCAATTCCCTCAAAAACTTGGATAGTATTCCTGAGCTTGAAGCCCGTGAGTATGAGATGACGGTCACCAATCTGCACCTTCAACTTCTTCGGGAAAAAGCCCCCTCAGAAGCTCCTGAGGCAGAGCAGGATCCAATGTATATTTCGCAAGCTGTGTATTTAGGATCCTACGATGCCGGCAATCCAAATTTACCAAACTCAATGTTACCGGCCACGAAGGGTGATGTGCAGAATTTGATGGCAATGGCACCTTCTGATTCTCATTCTCTTTTCAAGGAGATCTCAGACCAAGACGACTCCCCTGTGTGGCTATTTGATTCCTCCATGCCTGCGTCCTTACCTAGCGAACCGGAAATTGGTGATGCGATACTCCTACCAAAACCTTTTCAAGACTCGGGTGTCTTGATCGGAGATCGCGGCTATTTTTCCTACCAAACTCCAACAGCAACCTCAATACAAGAACAGAGGGTTCCCATCTTCGTAGCAGGGTTTTATGATCCGGGGATTATTCCATTCGGAGGAAAGATTGTTCTGGCGAACCAACACCTCACATCCATGATCCGCTCTGCCTATCCACAAGAGGAAACGGCCTTGAGCAATGGAATCAATGTCCGATTCGCAAGATTAGATGACGCTGAGCTCGTCAAAGAAAAGCTGCAAAAAGCGTTCCTAGACGCAGGTATCGATAAATATTGGCACATCGAAACCTACCGTGAATTTGAATTCACTAAAGACCTCTTACAACAGCTGCGAAGCGAGCGAAATTTGTTCTCGTTAATATCTGCAGTCATCATTATTGTTGCTTGTTCAAATATAATTTCCATGCTCATCATCCTCGTTAATGACAAGAAAATGGAAATCGGCATCCTCCGTTCCATGGGAGCCTCCCCTCAAAGCATTGCCACAATTTTTGGATTGTGCGGGGTTGTGATGGGTTTTCTAGGAAGTTTAATAGGCGTATTGGCAGCTCTCGTTACCCTGAGAAACCTGCAAGGACTTATTGACTTGATCACTCGACTTCAAGGGTTCGATGCATTCAATCCTGTGTTCTATGGAGATAAACTGCCCAATGAGGTGAGCTTTGAGGCATTGGTATTTGTCATGGGAGTCACAGCTCTCATCTCATTAATTGCAGGTGTTGTCCCCGCGGTCAAGGCGTGTTTACTTCGCCCTTCAGCAATTTTGAGGTCTGAATAAATGAGCGAAACAATTTTACAAGCCAAAAACATACACAAGACATTTGACTATCCAGTCAAAGCGCAAATCCTGAAAGGCGTAGATCTTACGGTATCTCGCGGTGAAAGTATTGCGATCATGGGACGCTCCGGAGAAGGGAAAAGCACCCTCCTTTATATCTTGGGAACTCTTGAGACTCCATGCAAAGGAACCCTCGAAATTGCGGGGCAAGATATTTCTCACTTTAATAAAAGCACGATCAGAAATCGCCGCGTTGGCTTCGTGTTCCAATCGTTCCATCTCCTTGAAGATTATACAGCTCTAGAAAATGTCCTCATGCCCGCACGCGTCGGCCGAAGATCTATAACAAAAGGCAGTGAAGCTTACAAAAAAGGGCTCGAACTTCTCGACCACGTAGGACTTTCCGACCGATCACATTTTCATACCAAACAACTCTCCGGTGGAGAAAAACAACGCGTGGCTATTGCGCGTGCTCTTTGTAATGATCCGGACATCATTCTCGCAGACGAACCCTCCGGAAACCTCGACAGTCAAAATGCTAAGGTCATCCATGACCTCCTTCTCAACTTTACTCACCAAAATCATAAGGCTCTTATTATGGTCACCCACGACCAAGACCTTGCCAAACTCTGCGACACACAGTACCACCTCCAGGAGGGAGTGTTGGAGAGGGGTTAAAACACAGAGGCACAGAGAAGCAGAGAAGCAGAGAAGAAAAGAGAAATATAATAAAAAAATATTTTTTTACTTTCTCTTTTTCCTCTGCGTCTCTGTGCCTCTGTGTTTTAACCCCTCTCCAACACTCCCCCCTCTGAATTTCTTTCTTGACTAAAACCCATAAACCATCAACATGTAGTAATATAACAAGATGAATAGCGGGACACCGAGATGCTAAGAAAACGATTAAATCTGTTTAATTTTGACGATCGAATCTGCTTCATTGTCGGGTTGTCAATAGTTGCGGGGCTTGTCCTCACCCTGACTTCGGTATTAGAGCTTTGCACTTCATCATGCTCGGAAGGGCACAAATATCGAATGTTGGGCATGTCATTTGGATCCTTTGGAATGATCTTCTTTGTCGCATTAGGATTTATCCATACCCTCTCACAAAGATTTGAGATATTGTCATTTACGAAAAGCCTACTCTTTGCCAGTGCACTGGGAGGGGAAATGATGTTTATCATCGTTCAAAAGTATTACATTGGAGCCTGGTGTCCTGTTTGTCTGGGAATTGCGGCATGTGTCGCTGTTGGATCTTGTGCTCTAGGATACAGCTATATCAAAAAACACAGAACTTTGATCAGAAATGAAAATAAGGGGGAAACGATGAAAAGCCTTTACAGAGGGTTAACATCTACAGCGGCAGTATTTATTGGATTTGTGATTGCCTTTTTAGGCGTTGCCAAATACGACCCATTGGAAGCAGCACAGAATAGCATCAAAGAAACTTTAGCTTTTGGCGATAGCAGCTCAGACATTGAAGTCTACCTGTTTACCGACTGGGCATGCCCAGCATGCAGAAAGTTAGAACCCAATCTACAGAAGATGGCAGAAGCTTGCATGAAGGAAGCAAAATTTATCTTCGTTGATCATGTTGTTCACCCCGAAACCTTAAATTTCCTTCCCTTCCACCTTTCATTTTTGCTAAATAACAAACCTAAATATTTTCAACTTCGTCAAATGTTGACGGAAATTTCCGAAACAACAGGAGCCCCAACTGAAGATGAGATCGAAACTTCTGCTGCCCAATTGGGAGTAACCTATAATGAACTCAACTACTCTGACGTTGCCTTAGGAATCAAGTATTTTACAAAACTCGGCGAAAAGTTTAAAATCAAAGGAACTCCAACGATGGTGATCATCAACAGGGAAGCCAAAAAAGGGAAAAAATTAACTGGAAACAAGGAAATAACAAAAGACAACGCTTTAAAAGCCATAGAAACATTGAAAAGCTTATGACCCTCCAACAGGCCTATGACAAGATACTTGACACAATAGGAAGTACCCCTCTTGTCAGACTGCAGCGCCTCCATGACAATGAAGACATCACAATTCTAGCAAAGCTGGAGTTTTTAAATCCCAGCTTCAGCATTAAGGATCGTATCGTCAAACATATCATCGATGATGCAGAACAAACAGGAAAGCTGAAGCCCGGGGGCACCATCATTGAAAACACCTCGGGAAACACCGGCGCCTCTGTAGCTATGATCGCCGCCATCCGCGGATATAAAGCGATCCTCACCATGCCCGATAAAGTTAGCAAAGAAAAACAAAATGCCTTGAAGGCGTATGGTGCGGAAATCGTTATCACACCCACAGACGCCCCTATCGACTCTCCAGAGCACTATGTCAATAAAGCAAAGCAGCTGGTCGAAGAAACCCCTAACAGCTTCCGCGTCAACCAATACGACAACCTAAAAAACCCTGAGGCGCATTACTTGACAACAGGTCCCGAAATCTGGGAACAAACAAAAGGGCAAGTCGACTACTTTATTGCCAGCTCTAGCACCGGAGGGACGATTTCAGGTACTGGCCGCTTTCTCAAGGAGAAAAATCCTAAGATTCAAGTGATCATGCCCGACCCCATCGGCTCCATCTATTACGAATACTTCAAGACAGGAAAGGTCCCCGAAGAAGGACACTGTACATACAATCTCGAAGGGATTGGCGAAGACCACATGGCACAAGCGATCGATTTTTCCGTCATTGATGATGTTGTTCAGGTGACAGATGCGGATGCCTTTAGAGTGTCTCGCCTTCTAGCAACCAAAGAAGGAATCCTCGCCGGCGGATCCAGTGGCGCAAATGTCTGGGCCGCTCTTGAGCTAGCAAAAACTCTGAACAGACCTGCCACGATCGTAACTGTGCTTCCAGATGGTGGAGTAAAATATTTAAGTAAAATCTATGACGACGATTGGATGCGCTCGCACCAGTTGCTGTCTTAACCCTTACATCAACTCATGAAATTTTCAACAAAAGCGATCCATGTGGGTAACGAACCAGACCCACAAACAGGTGCCGTCATCCAACCCATATACATGACATCAACGTTTGTTCAGAACGCTCCTGGAGAAAGTAAGGGATACGAATATACCCGCGCCCATAATCCCAATTTCACCAATTTAGAAATGTCTTTGGCATCACTGGAAGAGGGAAAATTTGCGACAGTCTTTTCCTCGGGCTTAGGTGCGTTAACGGCCATGATC